>JASIKV010000171.1 GCA_030049455.1 Terriglobia bacterium | reverse complement strand
AGGTCCTTCTTCTTCACGATCACGATAATCTTGTGATACCCCGCAGCAGTATCGGGCGGGTCAGGCGTATACCCAAGGCTATACTGGTTGCGGAGCTCGTCCTCGATATCCTTAAAAGTCTCATCGAGTGGATGCTTCTTGTTCGACTCGAAGAAGCGTCCGCCCGTCTCCTTCGACAGCCGTTCAAGTATCTTCTTGCCATCGGGCCGTGATTCCTGCGAAGAAGGATATCCGCCGCCGTGCCGGCCCATGCCGCCCATGCCACCTCGGCCTCCCATGCGCGGCCCCCCATAGCTTCCGCCTTCTTCCTCCGACGAAAAGTAGATCGAATAGACCAGTGTATCCGCCCGCTGAGCGGCCTCAATAGCGCTGGCCAAAGTCTTCTTGCTGCCACGGTCAACCCCATCGGAAAGGACGATCAGTGCCTTGCGCCCTTGCTGCTTCGCCGTAACGTCGTTGGAGGCGAGATAAACGGCGTCATAGAGCGCTGTCCCGCCGCCACGGTATCCTCCGCGGCCTCCCCGTCCCCCACCACCGCCTCCCTGTCCTCCACCGTCCTGACCCGAGTCCGAATCATCTGAATTTGAGCGGCTGCCGATTTGCAACTGGCCCAGCGCCGACTGCAATTTATCTCGTGAGGAAGTCAGGTCCTGGTCAAGCGTGACGTCATGGTCAAAATTGATGATGAAGGCATGATCTTTATCCACGCGCAGAACAGCGTCGAGGAATGTAGCACTGGCATCCTTTTCCTGCCCGAGCACGCGGCGCTGGCTCATGCTGGTATCCACCAGCATGCCGAGGGTGAGGGGCAGATCAGTTTCACGGGAAAAATACTTGATCGTTTGCGGACGATCGTCTTCCTTGAGCTCGAAATCCTGCTGCGTCAGGTTCCGGACAATCTCCCCCTTCTTGTCGCGCACCGTGGCGAGCACGTTGACCACCTTCACACTTACGGCGATGGGCGGCGCCTGGGTGGGTGCGGCAGCGGGCGGCTGCTGTGTCCCTGTCGCCTGCTGGCTTCTTAGCTGAGCGTCGGCCAGCAGAAATATTGCCGCCAGCAAACCTAACCAAAGGCAGCGCGTGGCAGCGCGTTTTAGTCTGACGCTTTCAGCGGGATGCACTGGTTCCAGAATCTCCCCATCTCTGCTGATCATACAAATTTTCCATCTCCCCGGCCTTGCGCGCGCGGCGAGGGAACAGCCTGCTGCGGCATCGCCGGCTTCAGTATTGAATCCCCACCTTTTAGGGTTGCCACTACGGGGTGCTCCTCATTGTGACACAAATTATCTTTTTCATTAGATGGGAAAATGGGCAACTCAGGTTGCGCAGCATATTCCGGGAAAGCACTGTGCCCCTTGCCCGGAACTCCGAAGCCTCATAAGATACGCCTTCCTGTATTCGCGGCAATTTCTCAGCCCACGAGCAGCCGGACGATTTGCTGCTCGATGTGCAAATCCATTTAAGAGGTCTTGGGCTATGATCAAGAACTCGTATTTCGCAGTTCCGAGCCTCATCCTGATTGGAGTCGCCTCCATGTCCAAGGTTGAACCCATGATTTCCGCGCAGAAGCCCCCGACGGTGGCGGAGGCGGAAGACTTCATCAAGAACGCCGAAAGCAAGCTGCTGGAGCTCAACACGGCGGCCAGTCGCGCCGATTGGGTGAAAGCCACGTACATCACCGACGACACGGAATTTCTGGCCGCGCAGGCCGACGAGCGTGCCATCACCGCTCAAGTGGATTTCGCCAAGCAGGCCACGCGATTCGACGACCTGAAATTGCCCGCCGGCGTCGCGCGCAAGATGATGCTGCTCAAGACGTCGCTGGTCATGCCCACGCCCGCCGACCCGCAGGCGAGCGCGGAGCTGACCAAAATCGTTTCCGGCATGGAAGGCGCATACGGCAAGGGCAAGTGGTGCCCGCCGGGCAAGGACAAGTGCCTGGACATCGAAGACATCACCCGCCTGGTGGCCACCAGCCGCGACCCGAATGAATTGCGCGATGCCTGGGCGGGCTGGCACGCGGTTGGCCGCCCCATGCGCAAGGACTTTACCCGCTTCGTCGAGCTTTCCAATCAAGGCGCTCGCGAGTTGGGATTCAAGGACACCGGAGCACTTTGGCGCTCCAAATATGACATGCCTGCCGACGACTTTGCGCGCGAAGTTGACCGGCTTTGGGAGCAGGTGCGGCCGCTCTACGTGCAGCTCCACGCTTACGTCCGCTGGAAGCTGCGCGATAAATACGGCCCGCAGGCCGTGCCGGCAAGCGGGCCGATTCCTGCTGATCTGCTCGGCAACCTCTGGGCGCAAAGCTGGGACAACGTTTATCCCCTGGTGGCGCCGGCCGACGCCGACCCCGGCTACGACTTGACCGGGATTCTGAAGAGACGCAATACCGACGCGCTGGGCATGGTCCACTACGGTGAGCACTTTTTCACCTCCCTCGGATTCGCGCCCCTGCCCCAGTCGTTTTGGGAGCGCTCGATGTTCACCAAGCCGCGCGACCGAGACGTGGTTTGCCACGCCAGCGCCTGGCACGTGGATTTTGACCAGGACCTGCGCGTGAAAATGTGCATTGACATCACCTCCGACTATTTCCAAACCGTTCATCATGAATTGGGGCACACGTTTTATCAGCGCGCCTATCGGCTGCAACCCTATCTCTTCCGTGACGGCGCCAATGACGGTTTTCATGAAGCCATCGGCGACACCATTGCGCTCTCCATCACTCCGCAATACCTGGTGAAGCTGGGATTCATCAACCAGGCGCCCGATCCCTCAAAGGACATCGGACTGCTGATGCAGAAGGCGCTCGAAAAAGTCGCGTTCCTGCCATTCGGATTGCTCATCGATCAGTGGCGATGGAAAGTCTTCTCGGGTGAGATCACGCCCGCGCAATACAACCAGTCGTGGTGGGCGCTGCGCTTGAAGTATCAGGGCGTTGCCCCGCCGGTCGAGCGTAGCGAAGACGACTTCGACCCCGGCGCGAAGTATCACGTGGCCGCAAACGTCCCCTACACGCGCTACTTCCTCGCCGCCATCCTGCAATTCCAGTTTCATCGCGCCCTCGCGCAAACGGCTGGATGCAGGGACCCGCTGAACCGCTGCTCAATTTACGAAAACAAGGAAGCAGGTGCGCGCCTGGCCAAAATGCTCGAAATGGGTGAAAGCCGCCCCTGGCCCGACGCACTCGAAGTCCTGACCGGCCAGCGCCAAATGGACGCCACGGCGATTCGCGACTACTTCGCGCCTCTCGAAAAATGGCTGGAGGAGCAGAATCGCGGAAGGCCGGTGGGGTGGTGAAAATAAGTCTTCAGTTCTCAGTCGTCAGTTTTCAGTTGGCGGAAGGCGGAGAGTCGATGCGGGGATTGATTCCCACGAAAATGCTATAATTTCGAGTGGCCGATGGGACGCAACAAAGACCTGAGAAAGAGAATCGCTGGCCTAGAAGACATCATCGCGGCACATGAGGTCAAAATTCAGGCAGAACTCGGAAAAGGCAAACC
>JASIKV010000170.1 GCA_030049455.1 Terriglobia bacterium | reverse complement strand
CGTGGGCGCGCAGTTTGTGGATGTCATCCAGCGCGAGGCGTTTGACTATCTCGATGCCCCCGTCCTGCGCGTCACCGGCGCAGACGTTCCGATGCCATATGCAAAAAACCTTGAGCACGCCGCGCTGCCCGACAAGGATAAAGTGAAAGAGGCAGTTCACAAGGTGCTTTACAGAAACTGAAATGAGGAAAGGCTGGAAATCGGAAACTGGATGCGGGTCATGGGTGTTCCAGGTTTCGAGTTTCCAATTTCCAGCTTCCAATCACCAGGCGAGGATTAACGATGGCCGTTAAGGTTCTAATGCCCAAGGGCAGCGATACGATGACGGAGGGCAAGGTCCTGAAGTGGCTGAAGAAGGAGGGCGATTCTATTTCCTCCGGAGACACCGTCGTCGAAATCGAGACCGATAAAGTTGACATGGAAGTGGAGGCGATGGGCGGCGGAATTCTCCGCAAGATTCTCATCGAGCCCGGCAAAGTTGTGCCGGTGGGTGAATTGCTGGCCATCATCGGAAAACCTGATGAAGATATTGCGTCCCTGGTGAAAGGAAATGGCGCAGCCGCCGATTCACATTCTGCGCCCAGCGCGGCTCCGGCCAAGGCAACGCCTGCTCCCCTCGCGCCCAGCGCGACACCGGCCACGGGGATATCTGCTCCCGCTCCCGCGGCGGGCGGGCGCGTGCTGGCTTCACCGCTTGCCAAGCGCATGGCGAAGGATATGGGGTTGGAGATCGCGGAAATACCCGGAAGCGGGCCGAACGGGAGAATTATTCGCCAGGACGTGGAGCGCACCGCGGCGCAGGCTCCCGCGGCGCGTGCTGCGGCAGCGGGTCCGGCGCCCTTGCGCGCTCCCGTTCCAATGCTTCCACGCCGGCCGGCGGCGGTTCCCACCGGCCCCGAGTTCGCCGATGAGCCGCTCAGCTCCATGCGCAAGGTTATCGCCACGCGCCTGGTGCAGAGCAAGGCGCCCGTTCCGCACTTCTATCTCACCATCGAAGTGAACATGCAGAGAGCCAAGGAACTGCGCGAATCCGCCAATCTGCTGAACCCCGAGCTGAAGCTCAGCTACAACGACATCATCCTGAAGGCCTGCGCCGCGGCGCTGCGGCAGAACCCCGAGGTGAATTCCTCGTTCCAGGGGGAGTCGGTTCGCCATCACAATCGCGTGCACCTGGGAATGGCAGTGGCCACGGACGGCGGGGGGCTGATCACGCCCGTCGTGCGCAACGCCGACGCGAAGAGTTTGGAGGAGATTTCGCGCGAGTCGAAGGAACTGGCCGCCCGCGCCCGCACCCGCAAGCTGCTTCCCGATGAATACGCGGGTTCCACGTTTTCCGTTTCCAATCTCGGCATGATGGGAATCGATGAATTCGCCGCGATCATCAATCCGCCCGAGGGAGCTATCCTTGCCGTGGGAGCGGTTGCAGAAAAAGCCGTGGCCATCGACGGACGTGTTCAGGCGGGATTGGTCTGCCGGCTGACGCTCTCGTGCGATCATCGCGTGGTTGACGGCGCCACCGGAGCCAAGTTCCTTCAAAGCCTCAAGCAGATTCTGGAAAATCCCGTTTACCTGGCGTTTTAAGGAGCATTCCGTCGTCAGCCATCAGTTCTCAGTACGAGCCAACGCCCAGGCATTTCTGAGAACTGATGACTGAAAACTTTTTCTATGCCCTTCGAAAAAGAACTGGAAGTCGCGCGGAGAATTGCCGAGCAAGCAGGGCGGTTGGCGCTGGAGAATTACGCGCGAGGATTCGAGACGGAAACCAAGGCCGACGATTCCCCCGTAACCTCGGCGGACCGCGCCAACGAAAAGCTCATCAGCAAACAGTTGGAGGAAGCCTTTCCCGGCGACGGCCTGCTGGGTGAGGAGGGCGCAAGCCGCGAGGCACGTAGCGGCCGGCGCTGGATTATCGACCCCATCGACGGCACGCGAAATTTTATGCGGGGCATGCCGACCTGGGGGGTCATGCTGGCGCTGGAAGCCGATGGGAAAATGGTGGCGGGCGCGTGCAACCTCCCCGCGCTGGGAGAACTTTATTCGGCGGCGGCGGGTGTAGGCGCGTATCTCAACGGCCGCCGCATCCACTGCTCAACCGCGAAGCCGACTCACCAGGCTGTCCTGTGCTTTTCGGGCTTCGACAAAATCCTCAGGCGCGGCTTCGGCGATCGAATTCTCCCCTGGTTCGAAAAGGACTGGTCCGTGCGTAGTATGGGCGGGTGTCCCGACGCAATGTACGTGGCTTCCGGACGCGCTGACGTGTGGATGACGATGGAAGCCAAACCCTGGGACCTGGCGCCGCTCAAGATCATTTGTGAAGAAGCCGGCGCGAGTTTCTTCAACCTGAATGGAAAAACCAGCGTCTATGGCGGCGATTGCGTGATTGCCGCTCCGCCCCTGGAAAATGAAGTCCGCCGGTTTTTGGGACTGGAATTGCGGAAGTAGGCGATGCGGGGACGATGCGGTTCCATTCTGGCGTGCGCAGCGCTGGCGATCATCGCGGCAGGAGGCACCCTGTCTTCCGGAAAGCCCTCAGAGTCCGATTACCGGGAATTCACCATCACAGCCAAAGACAGTGGATTTGAACCCAGCACCCTCACCGTGAAGAAGGGCGAAAAAGTTCGGCTGATCATCACCGCCACCGATTGCGAACACGAATTCCGATTGCAAGCTTTCGACATCCTTCAAGCCCTGAAGAAGGGCGATCCCGAAATCATCGAGTTCACAGCGAGCAAATCGGGGACATTCGAGTTCAAAAGCTCCGTCTACTGCGGCAAGGGGCATGGAAAGATGCGCGGGAGGCTCGAAGTTTTGTAGCGTGGGTGTCCGCATCCGCGCCTGCACCAGGCGATTTCGCCCGGCAGTTACGCTCTGTTGTCGTGATGCCACTCATGCCAAAGTCAGCGAGGGAAAGAGTTTTTTACAAGCAATTTTACTGCACCGTCGTCTGAATGCTTAAAGTATGTACGTCATCGGGGTAAGAACCATACACATTAATTGTGTATGTTCCCGGTGGCGTTGGCGGAGGGACCCCGGTTCCGCTCAAAGGAGCCGTTTGGTTGCTGGTAACTCCGTTAGCGTTGATGGAGAAGGAGTATAGCGCGCTAAAGGGCCCGGTCGTCTCAGGGGCAAAGTCCACACTGGCGGTGCAGTTGGCCCCCACGGCGAGGGTCGACGGGCAGGAATACGGGCCTATGAGGAAATTCCCAGCATAGGTCCCGGCAATGGCGTGGCTTGAAAAGGCGACGGGCCCATTGCTGGTGTTAGTGACCGTCAGCGTCTGCGGGGAACTTATCGTACCGTAAACTTGGTTGCCAAAACTCAGGCTGGGCGGCGAAATAGTAACCAGGGATTGGGTCCCGGTACCGGTTAAGCCTACGGTCTGCGGACTGCCAAGACCGTTGCTCGTGATCACCAGCGATGCACTTCGCGGCCCAGTAGCTGTTGGGGTGAAAGTGACGGAGATACCACAATCGGCCCCGTTGGGATAGCTGCTCGTGCAATTATTTGTTTGGGAGAAATCCCCGGCATTTGTCCCGCTAATGGCGATGCCCGAGACAGTTAATGGTAAGGTTCCAATATTTGTGAGGGACAGAGAAGCTGGAATGCTCGGCGTATTGATAACTTGTGGGGAGAACATCGCACTACTCGGGTAGGGAGACGCGACGGGTGCCGCGACACCG
>JASIKV010000169.1 GCA_030049455.1 Terriglobia bacterium | reverse complement strand
AATCTGGAAAAATCCAAGCGGGAATTCGATCAGGCGCTGGAAACCCTGCTGGAGTCCGGCCACGACATTGAGGGTGATGAGCGCCTGAGCGCCGAGTTCGACAAAGTGGAGGAAAACGTCTACACGCTGGAGACCGCGTCGCTTGAGCGGGGCGACTCGCTGAGCGTGCAGAGCTTTGAGCCGGCGCCGCTCGACTCCTTTTCCGGCCTCACCTTCCCGGTTGACCCCCGCACCCAGCAGCGCGCCCGCGAGGAATTGCAATCCGTCCACTCGGACCTGCCCCTGGTTTCGAATGACTACGTCGACGGAGTGATGAGTTATCTCCAGAGCCGGGGGAGAGGCTACATGGATAACGTCCTGCGCGGCGTGGGGAAGTACGGGGAGATTATCGGCGAGGCCTTGCGCAAGCAGGGCCTGCCGCAGGACCTGATTTATCTGGCGGCGGGCGAAAGCGCCTTCAACCCCCTGGCGGTTTCCAACAAGCAGTGCGTGGGCATCTGGCAATTCTCCGCGGGCACGGGCGCGCTTTACGGCTTGAAGAAGGATCGCTGGGTGGATGAGCGCCGCGACCCCGTCAAATCCACGGAAGCCGCGGCCCGCCACTTGAAGGACCTTTACCAGACGTTTGGCGACTGGTTCCTGGTGATGGCCGCCTACGACAGCGGCGCGGGAAATGTGCAGCGCGCCATCGAGCGGACCGGATACGCCGATTACTGGGAACTGCGCAGCCGCCATGCCCTGCTTGCCGAGACCGAAAACTACGTTCCCATCTTTCTGGCCACGGCGCTGATCGCCAAGGACCCAAAAGCTTATGGATTCGATATGCCTCCCGACGCGCCCCTGGCCATGGACACGGTCACGGTCAGCGTGCCGACCGACCTGCGCCTGATCGCCGGGCTTATCGACTGTCCCGTGGAGGACCTGGTCAAGCTCAACCCCAGCCTTCTGCGCTGGACGACTCCGGGGAACGAGTCCTCATTCGTCCTGAATCTTCCCCCCGGCACCAAGGACCAGTATGAGCAGGCCATCGCATCGATTCCTGCGGAAAAGCGCGTCTGGTGGCGCGCCCACAAGGTGCAGGCGGGGGAAAGTCTGGCAAATGTCGCGGCGCAGTTTCACATCACCACCGCCTCGCTAGCCCAGGCCAATCAACTGACAACGGCGGCGTCGCTCGAACCCGGGACCCACCTGGTGATTCCCCTTGCGGCGGGCAGCGATGCGGCCCTGGCGCGGGTTCGCGAATCGGTTCCCTACCAGCTTGTCCACTATCGCGTGCGCGAGGGGGATACGCTCGACCTGATTGCCGACCGGTATGACGTGACGGCGTACCAGATTCGCCGCTGGAACGGCCTGCTTTCTTCGAATCTGGTGGTGGGAAGAACCCTGCGGCTTTATGTCGGCGGGCACGCCGCGGCAACCTCCCACCCAACCGCCGCGCGGACGCCCGCACCGGCCGCGCACTCCCCTGCACATTCTGCGGCTGCACAGAAGAAAGTCCCAACGCCCTCCAATCACCCCGCTTCCGCGCCAACCTCGAAGGATCCGAAGCCTCCCCAATAAAACTTTTTCAATTGCTCTTGACAGAGATGATGTGGCTGGTATACATCTGCCCCCACGACAAGTTTTCTTCAGGCTCGGTTGGAAGCCATCAGGGATGGGCACCAAACGGCCGGGCGGAACATCCGACAGGAGGAGGGTTGCATGGCCTTCGATGATGAAAAGGAACACGGAGATGAGCTCGAGGATTTCGGGGAAGAACTCTCCTCCGATTACAAGGAAGAGACGGAAGAGAGTCTGGGAGGCGAGAGCGAAGAGGTGGAGGAGGAAGTTTCCTTTGAGGTAGAGGAAACCGTGGCCCCGGCGGCCGAGCCTGCACCCGCTGCTGAGGCTGCGCCCGCGCCTGCTGCGCCTGCGGCGCCCAAGAAAGCCCCGGCGAAGAAGAAGCCGGCAAAGAAAGCGCCGGCCAAGAAGAAGCCGGCCAAAAAGGCCGCTAAAAAACCGGCCAAGAAGAAGCCGGCGCCCAAGCCCAAGAAAGCCAAGAAGGCCGCCAAAAAGGCAAAGAGGCGGCGCTAGGCGCGCTTTCCTGACCATCTCGCATTGGAAGGGCGGGGCTTTACAGGCTGCGGAAGGACTCAGGGGTTTGACAGCCCTGAAAGGGCGCAACTTGGTAGCCGGGGGCAACGCCCCCGGAAAACTGAGCGTTTGCGAGGCTGACCCTGAAAGGGTCAATGGCTTCCAGGCCGGGCGAAACAAATGGCAATCGACCCCTTCAGGGTCGGTGACGCGCGCGGGGCGTTTCCCGGGGACGTTGCCCCCGGCTATTGAATCTATCCCCTTCGGGGATCTGAGCCGCTGCTTCAGCGAAGCTGAAACGAGTTTTTCCGCAGCCTGTGAAGCTCCGCCCTTCCACGAGTCCATTGAACTGCGCATATCAGCGCGACGAAGCACTGGCCGATCAGCTTGCCTTGCGAGGAAGTGCGTGTGCAAAGGCTCCGTGCGTCTCCGGAACTTTCTTCCCTTAAATCCAAAGTTTCGCTCAGTGCTCCTGATACTTACGGGAATCCTGAAAATGGCTCGCCACTGACCGCGCCGCCACGCGTTCGCGCCTGGGAGATGGTCCGCCGGATGCGCGGCGCTTCCCAGCCCTGGCTGGTTCGCTGCGAAGACGGCGCCAGCTACGTCGTGAAGTTCCAAAACAACCCCCAGCATGCGCGCGTTCTGGCCAATGAAATGCTCGCCTCGCGCCTGGCACAGCGCATCGGCCTGCCTGTAGCCGCGCCGGCGTTTGTGGATGTTCCCAGCTCGCTGCTCGTAGATTTCCCGGAGCTGGCGTTTGAGATCGGAGAGCGCCGGGAGCCGATTCTGCCGGGCTGGCAATTCGGCTCACGCTTTCCCGGTAATCCCCATGAGACGCTTGTGGCGGATTTCCTGCCGGATCGCCTGCTTCGCCGCGTCACAAACCTGCACGCCGCTTTCCTGGGCGCCTGCGTCTTCGACAAGTGGACCTGCAACTGCGACGGCCGCCAGGTGATCTTCCATCGCGCCGCGAATAACACGGGATGCGCGTATTCGGTCACCATGATCGACCAGGGGTTTTGCTTCAACGACGGCGATTGGTCGTTTCCGGACAGCCCTCTTCGCGGCCTCTACCCCCGGCGCCTGGTCTACGAAAGGGTCACGGGGATGGAATCGTTTGAGCCCTTCCTGAGCCGCATTGAGAACCTGACGATCGACGAATTGCAGGAGTGCGTTCAGGGCATTCCGGAACAGTGGTGCGAGCCGAACCACCAGGACCGGACACGATT
>JASIKV010000168.1 GCA_030049455.1 Terriglobia bacterium | reverse complement strand
AGGGAGGCGAAAGCAGACGGAAAGTCGGCAAGTCCATTTAGGAAGGTCCACGCAATGCGCGATTTGCCCCACTTCGTATCCACGGCAGAAGACAGACGATATTTGCAACGAACGAATCCTGTTTCACAACCCGGCATTCATACCAGGGCAAGAGGCCTGCGATTTATTGGACTCTGCATCGTTTGGGTTATTACGCTGAGCTGTACTGCAGAAGCAACATTAGTGCTTGCTGCCGAGGATTGCCTTTCTTGTCATGCGCCTGAGACTGGAATGGTGAATTCCCACGGGCAACCCATTACCGTCAATGCGAAGTCGCTTGGCCACAGCGTTCACAAAGACCTGGGGTGCGTGGATTGCCACGCTGGCGCAGCCAAGACCGGGCATACGGCAAAGACCGCGTCGGCTTCGTGCGTCGTTTGCCATGATGATGTGCCGGCCAAGCTCACCACAAGCTCGCACGCGATGTTGGGCGATCCGAAGGACAGTTCCACCTGCATCGCCTGCCACGGGACACACGACGTGGCAAACCCCGTTGCGCGCGGCCCTCAACTTTGCGCTTCATGCCACTCCACGGAAGTGAGCCAATACAGTTCGAGCATCCATGGCAGGGCACGCGCCCAGATGAACGGGGACGCGGCAACGTGCCAAAGCTGTCACGGTCCGGCGCACCAAATTGTGGCGGCAAGCGAGGCAAAATCGCCCGTGAACAAGGCCAACCTGCCGGCCACTTGCGGTCAATGTCATTCCAATCCCGCACTCGCCGCAAAATACCTGTTTGCCGTCGCCTTGCCCGTGGAGGCTTACAAGCAGAGCGTTCATGGGCGCGCCGTTCAGCAGGGGAACCTGAACGCCGCTTCCTGCAACGACTGCCATGGCGTTCACGACATCCTTGCCGCTTCCGATCCGCGATCAAGAATTTGGAAGCAGAACGTGGCGTCCACCTGCGCGCAATGCCACAAAGATGTCTTCGAAGTCTATCGCTCCAGCATCCACGGGCGCGCGGTCGCCGCCGGAGTCCTTGATGCAGCCACTTGCACGGACTGCCATGGCGAGCATCGCATCCTGGGGCCCGGGAATCCTGAGTCGCCAGTTTCCATGGCGAATGTTTCACAGGCCACTTGCTCCCGCTGCCACGCCGATACGGCGTTGATGGTGCGGTTCAACGTTCCGGCTTCCCGCGTTCCAACCTATGAGGACAGCTATCACGGACTGGCATCGCTGGCCGGGCAGCAAACCGTTGCCAACTGCGCCAGTTGCCACGGTGTGCACAACATCTACCCTTCGAGTGATCCGCGCTCGACGGTCAACAAGGCGAACCTGGGCAAGACCTGCGGAAAATGCCATCCGCAGGCGGGAGAGCGATTCGCCATCGGCCCCGTGCATGCACTACCGACCACCACGGCAAGCGGTCGCGTGCTGGATTTCGTAAAGGCTTTCTACCTCCTGATTATTCCCGTGGTTCTGGGGGGGATGCTGCTCCACAACTTCCTCGACTGGTGGCGTAAGGCGCGGCGGGCGCTGGCCGAATACCGTTCGGGCCACGGGCATCTGCGCCTGACCCTGAGCGAACGCGTGCAGCACCTGCTGCTGTTGGTGAGTTTCATCGCTCTCGTCATCACTGGCTTTGCGCTGAAGTATCCCCAATCGTTTTGGGCCGCGCCCATTGTGCGCTGGGAGGACCATTTCCCCGTGCGGGGCTTGCTGCACCGGATGGCGGGAATCGTTTTGATCGGCGCGTCGATCTACCACATGATTTACCTGATGGCCACACGCGCCGGGCGCCGCTGGGTGAAGGACATGCTCCCGGTCGCACGCGATGTTCGTGACGCGGTCCACACCGTAGGCCATAATTTGGGATATCGAACTGAGGCGCCGCAGTATGCGCGATTCAACTATGCGGAAAAGGCGGAGTACTGGGCGCTGGTCTGGGGCACGGTTGTGATGGCAGTCACGGGAATCCTGCTCTGGGCGCATAACTCGGTGCTGGCTCACCTTCCTCACGCCCTTGCGGTTCTGGAAGTCACCACCGCGATCCACTTCTATGAAGCTATCCTTGCGACGTTTTCGATTCTGATCTGGCACTTTTATTTTGTGATTTTTGATCCCGAAATCTATCCGCTGAAGTGGACGGTGCTGACAGGCCGGGCGCCCGAGCACGAGGTGAGAGAAGAAGCGAAGGAGGAACCTGCTCCTAAACAGGCAGCCCCTCCTGCCGAGAATCCCGCACCCAAGCAGAAGACCGAGCCCGAGCCGGATGCGCCGGAAGATTCGGCACTGCCGACCGCACCACCCGCCAAAACCTAGCAGAAGTCTTTGACGTGTCGACGGATTCTGAACGAATCAGGAAATCCGATCAGGATGAGAAGGCCTGCGCATGGAGCTTGCCAGGCCGATCCAAAATAAATCCAGCTCTTCAAAGATTCTAGACTCACATCGGGTTGGATATCCTCCATCCCTGTGCTAGATTATTGAAAGTTGGCCTCGTCCCAGCTTTGAGCTTCGTCCCGCGGGGAAAGACACTTTAGTCGCGGACCGTTCGCGCCGGGTATTTTCCCGAGTGCGGCTCCAGGCTGCGGGAGAAACCGGGCTTCAATCGCCGGGGCGATGAGGATTCTGAATGGCAAGTGCCTGCCCACGCTGCGGGGCTACCAAAACCGAATCGGTTCGTCACGGATTCGTTTATGACACGCTGGGGATGTTGGGTTTCCGGTTGCGGCGCTGCTCCTCGTGTAATCGCTGGCGGGTTTTCAAGCGTCGAGGAACAAGCGAGCGCCGGCCGGACGAAATGACTGTCGAGGAGCTTCGGGAACGATTCAATCAGGAGGTGGCAAAGACGTTGAAGAAGCCGCCAACGGTTGAAGACGGTCCCGGGGAAACTATGGCGAATGACCCCCTGGAAAAGCCCGCAGTGGCTGCTGCCCCACCGGCGACGTCATCGCGCCGCAAGGCTGAACCGTCAGGGGAGAGCGACGATTACCACATGTGCCCAAGGTGCGGCAGCGCTAATTATCACCGCTCGCGCCGCCGATGGTACGAGAGGTGGGTGGGACGCCGCAGAATGGCGCGATGCATGAAGTGCAACCATCGGTTCCCGTATCCGCGTTAGAGGGAGCCGATTGCCCGCCATCCCTTGCCGGCGCTCTTGATACTCGCTCACTCCTAGGCAAAGCCCCGCAAAGCATGATAAATCTTTCACGATGACCGACGCCCCCGTAACGCGCCGCATTGCACAAGCTTCCGGCATCGTGATGGCCAGCGTGCTGGCCAGCCGCATCCTCGGCTTCCTGCGCGACTGGACCGTGGCACACCAGATTGGCTCGAACGCCGTTACCGATGCTTATTACGCTGCATTTACGTTACCGGACTTCCTGAATTACCTGGTGGCGGGCGGTTCCCTGAGCATTACCTTCATTCCCGTTTTCACCAAGTTTGTTGCGGAGGACCGTGAGGACGAAGGCTGGCACGTTTTTTCCACGGTCGTGACCACCATGGCAGCGGTGCTCACTGTCTTGGTACTGGTGGGGGAATTCTATGCACCTCAGCTTGTAAATCTGATTTCTCCCGGCTTCAATCCTGCGGAAAAGGCTCGTGTAGTTTTCCTTACCCGGCTGATGCTGCCCGCGCAATTCTGTTTCTATCAGGGCAGCATTCTAAGCGCCGTCCAGTATGCGAAAGGTCAATTTGTAGTTCCCTCCTTGGCCCCCGTGGTTTATAACCTTGGGATAATTTTAGGAGGCCTGCTGCTCTCGCCACGAATCGGCATTACGGGATTTGCCGTGGGGGTGCTGGCGGGTTCGCTGGCTGGAAATTTTCTGCTTCAGGTTTACGGCGCGGGGCGCGCTGGAGCCAGCTACTCACCCAATCTCAACATTCGCCATCCAGGATTCTGGCTGTTCGTGAAGCTTTCCGTGCCCATCATGCTGGCGCTTTCGCTGGTATTCACCGACGACTGGATCATCAAGTGGTTCGGCTCCTATCTGGTTCCTGCCTCGATAACGTGGCTGAGTTACGCCAAAACATTGATGCGCGTGCCACTTGGAGTCGTGGGGCAGGCGGTGGGCGTCGCATCGTTTCCTTTCCTGGCGCAGCTTTATTCGGCAGGCAAATTCGAAGAATTGAACCGTACGTTGAACGCTACGCTGAAGGGTCTGAGCCTGCTTCTGATGCCGGTTTCCGCGCTCACCATCGTTGTGGCAAAACCGCTGGTCTATCTTGTTTTCTCGCACACTCGCCTTCAGGCGTCCGATCTGCAAGCCACCGCCGACACGCTGGCAGTTTTTTCCCTTGGAATGTTTGCCTGGGGGGCGCAGAACA
>JASIKV010000010.1 GCA_030049455.1 Terriglobia bacterium | reverse complement strand
GTCGGCGCAACCTTGTCTCCCTCGGCCGGGCGCGTGATTTCCGGCTTGACCCATTCCACGTACCAATCGCAGAACTCATGCCAGAAGAAATGGTAGATGGTGAAAGCCGCCTCGTGGAAACGATAATCCCTGAGGGCGGCATCGATTTCCCGTGTCACGGTTGCGAGGCGCGAGAAAATCCAGCGGTCGGCCAGCGCCAGATGCTCGGGCGCGGCGACGGGCTGGAAGCCAATTTCCGGAATCGGTTCCAGAGCCTGCGCAAGTTGCGCGCGGTGCGCTTCGGGCATTTTCTGGAGGTTCAAAAGCAGAAAGCGGCCGGCGTTCCAGATCTTGTTTGCGAAGGCCCGGTAGGATTCAACCTTGTCTTCCGAGAAAGCGATGTCTGTTCCCGGAGCGGCGCTGATGGCCAGCGCAAATCGCACGGCGTCGGTGCCGTATTTCTCCGTAACTTCCAGCGGGTCGAGCACGTTGCCCTTGGTCTTCGACATCTTTTGCCGCTCGGCGTCGCGCACCAGCGCGTGGATATAGAGTTCGCGGAAGGGAACATCCTTCATGAACTTGAGGCCCAGCGTAATCATGCGCGCGCCCCACAAAAACAGGATGTCAAAACCCATGATCATCAGGTTGTTGGGGTAAAAGCGCCGGAGGTCCGCAGTTTCCTCCGGCCAGCCCATCGTGACGAAGGGCCAGAGGCCGGAGCTGAACCAGGTGTCGAGCACATCGGGATCCTGATGGAACGGGCCATCGTGTCCATGGGGGCACCGTTCCGGCTTATCAACCTGAACGATTTCTGACCCCGGGTCCGTCCCGCATTGCGCGCAATACCAGGCGGGAATGCGATGGCCCCACCAGAGTTGGCGTGAAATGCACCAATCGTAGATTTTGTTCATCCAATCGAGGTAAATCTTCCGGTAGTTATCCGGGACGATTCGGACTTTACCTTCCTCGACGGCCCGAATGGCGGGCTCAGCAAGCGGCTTCATGCGCATGAACCACTGCGTTGAGAGCAGGGGCTCAACCACGGTCTTGCAGCGCTGGCAGGTTCCAACGCTCAACGGGTAATTTTCGATTTTTTCCAGCGCGCCCGCGGCACTCAGGTCTTCTACGATTTTGTTGCGCGCTTTGAAGCGGTCCAGGCCGCTGTAAGGGCTCGCACTTGGCCACTCGGAGACAAACTTTGGTTCGATTTCCATGCGCTCGTTGATGACTTTGATGATGGGAAGACCGTGCCGAAGGCCGATCCCAAGATCATTCCGGTCGTGCGCGGGCGTAACCTTCACCGCGCCCGTGCCGAATTTCGGGTCCACAAAGTCATCGGCGATGACCGGAATGATTCGCTTCACCAGGGGCAAAACAATTTTTCGCCCGAGGGCCGATTGATAACGCGCATCCGCGGGATTGACCGCCACCGCCGTGTCACCCAGCATGGTTTCCGGGCGAGTGGTTGCCACAACGATGTGGCCGTTGCCGTCTTCAAACGGATAGCGGATGTACCAAAGGTGGCCGGAGCGATCTTCATGAACAACCTCCAGGTCGGAGAGCACCGTACCGCAGCGCGGGCACCAATTGATGATGAAATTGTCGCGGTAGATGAGCTTTTCGCCATAATTTGGAATTTCGTGGTAGAGCTTTAAGAAGACCTCCGTGACCGTGCGTGAATACACGGGATCCATGGTGAAGCGGTTGCGCGTCCAATCGACGGACGTGCCCAGGCGCTCCATCTGGCGGCGGATCGTCCCTCCATTTTTTTCCTTCCACTGCCAGCAGCGCTCCAGGAATTTCGCCTGGCCCATTTCAAGGCGCAGGCGCTGGCCTTCGCGCTGCCAGGTGCTTTGCGCCTGCGGTCCTTCGGCGGCGGGAAGAGCTTCGCGGCCCAGCTCGCGCTCCACAATCATTTGCGTGGCGATGGAAGCGTGATCCGTGCCCGGCAGCCACAGCACGTTTTCGCCGCGCATGCGGTGCCAGCGCATCAGGATGTCGATCTCCGTATGCTCCAGCATGTGCCCCATGTGCAGCGAGCCGGTGATGTTGGGGGGCGGAATGGTCAGGCAGAAAGGCGGCCGCGCTTCATCGTCCGCGGGGCGATAGAGGTTCTGCTCAACCCAGAGGCGGGCCCAGCGAGGTTCTATGTTTTCGGGCGAATATACCTTGGGGATCTCGGTTTCCAAAAGAACCTTCTCCTGAATCAGCACGGCAGTGATGGATAGGAATTAAATATACCGGCTGGGCGGGAGCGAGTCAAACTTCCGGGCGGCGAAGAAGGGAGGGGAGAATGGTTTAAGCCCCAGGGCTCCGCTGGCTTCTACCTTCGTGTCAGGATGGGAGTTGCACTAAGCCGGGGGCTGGGACGACTCCGCGGCGATTTCCGTGGCGATTTCTTCGGCAAGCCGCCGGGCCATTTCCTCTACGGCCTGGGTGGGCAAAGCGGGGGGAGACATCTTGGCCACTACTTTGTGCACGACCGTATAGAGAAAGTTCCAATCAAAGGGCAGGGGCGGAGCAGCTTCAGCCGGGGCTTCGGCGGGCGCCGCTTCCGGAGCGGCCTCTTCAACAGGTTCGGCCGCCACGGGTTCCGGTACGGGCTCGGGAGCCACTGCTTCCGCTGCGGGAGCCTCCTCCACGCCAGCCGGCGGAGCCTCCGCGGCGGCAGCTTCCGCGGGCTTTGAGGCGAAGTGCACCTGGCCGGCTGTGGCATCGTCCAATGAAAAGCTATCCAGGCTGGTGGCCGTAAGCGCGGGACCGTGATGGGCATGCTCCGGCGCAGGCTCTGCGGGCAGCTCGGGAGTTTCCGCGGGCGCCACCGCCTCGAACACGGGCTCAGATTCGGCTACATGCATGGGCTCTGGTTCCGGCGGAGCGGGAACGGTTTCATCCTTCAAAACCGGCTCGGCGATCTGCAACGGCGCGCGGAAGATCATGGTGCGAACTTCTTCGGGCGCCTGCGCGGGCTCGGCGGCAGCAGGTTGTTCCTCTATGAACACGGGCTCCGAGCTTATGGACTCCATACCTTCAAGGAATGACGGTCCACGCGGCGCTTCGGGAGCGGGCTCCAAGGGTTCCTCGGTGATGAGAGGGGATTCTTCCACAGGGGCGGCTTGCGCTTCAGGCGCAGGCTCTGTGAATTCTGCGGCGACGGCGGGCTCCAGCATGGCCTCCGGCTCGGCTTGCGGCGAGGCGTATGGCTCGGGCGCGGGGGCCAACTCCGGCGCAGATTCAGGAGCGGGCTCACTCGGGTAGGCCGGCGCTTCTTCAGCCGCCGGCTCTGCGAACGCAACTCCCTCGGAAAC
>JASIKV010000167.1 GCA_030049455.1 Terriglobia bacterium | reverse complement strand
CAACAGATCCAGCAATTCTTTGCGCACTATGAGTTGCGCCCCTCGCGCTTCCGCATCGGCGGGAATGAGTTCTGGGGGCTGAAACAAAGAGAATAGAGTCGGCGGTCCGGCCGGTCGCGGCATTAGTTGCACCGGGCAGGATAAGTCGCCAGGGGCTTGAAATTCCGGGGGAGAAACCAACGCACACATGCACCGCCGGCCGGGAGTCGGCCAAATCCCGCCGTTGCATCAATGCGATGCGCTATTCGAAGTGAAGCTCCCGGCCCGCCGCAAGGTAGGGCTTTAATTCCCACTGAGGTCCAGAGCGTAGATATCCGTATTCGCGAGAATTGCAACGGCGAGCGGGTTGTCCTGAGGGTCGAGCCCGTAGAATCGGTATCGAGATACGTCATTTCGCAGAAGCTGCCGGCGGGTGGCCACCTGTTCGATATTGCCCTCCGGAACGGAAACCCGATAGAGGGGCTGGTCCTGGCCGCCGAAGGTGTCCTGGAAATAAATCCACTTGCTGTCGCTGGTCCATGCAGGTCCGTTCAGAAATCCCCCGCGTGCGATGACCTTCCAGGCTCGTGTTTTTACGTCGAACAGGCGAAGTTCTCGATAATCATCCGAGTGCGCCGTGATGAATCTCCGGTCGGGCGACCAGCCGGGACACATCGTATCCTCACTGCCGGGTATCTGCGTCAAGTGTTTTGCCTTTATGTCCCAGGTAAAGAGGGCGGAGGCAGTGCCATTTCCGCTCTTGTCGCTCCAGATCCGGTCGAATAAGACGGTGTTTCCGTCCGCCGACCAACCGGGGCAGTTCTCGCCCGTGGCCTCCTCCGCCAAAAGCGTCTCAACGCTGCCTCCCTCTGCGGAAATAATTCGGTTCTTTCCCGGCTGGCCAGGAAGGAGGCTGTGGAACACAATGCGTTTGCTGTCGGGCGACCAGGAGAAATTGAAAGCTTGAAGGGGAGGAAATGTTAACTGCAAACGATCGCTTCCATCCGGCCGGGATTTCCACAGGTACTGGTTGGCGTCGACGTAGCCAACCCACTTTCGATCGGGGGACCATACGGGGCCTCCCGGCAGCGTCGGCTGGAGGGGGACGAATTGGTGCAAGCCGGCATCGTAGCGTACAACTTCCTGAGTGGGGCCGCCACTGACCAGGTAGATGCGCCGTCCGCTCGGCTCAATCACGTAGCCACCAATATCAAACGGTGCGGCATATACCTCCGTGGGCTCGGGTTGGCGGAAGGGCCATATGCCCTTCTTCTCAGGCACCGCCCAAATCCCGGTGTGTGAATGAAAAGTCTCGCAGAACAAATAGTACCTTCCATCAGGGGTCCACGCGCTCCGGCTTTGTCCTTCCCCCCATCGCGCCTCCGGGTTTTGGCGTTCAGCCAACACAGGCTGCAGATTGCTTCCGTCCGATTGAACTTCCCAAATAGACATGCCGCCCTTGACTTGATTGGTGCGCGTAAAGCGCACGCGGCGGCCGTCGGGCGACCAGCAGTCCACGCCCCCGCCAGGGTCGGCGAGCTTTCGCACGTCGGAACCGTCGGAGTTGGCCAGATAAAGGATTCCGTCTTCTCCCTCAAAGGCGATTCTTGTTCCATCGGGCGACCATTTGGCGGACTTGGCCTTCAGATCGTCCAGCCGTCGCGGTGACCCGCCCGTCAGCGGCAACGTCCACAATTGCTTCGGGTCGCTTCGTGAGTCAAAGCTCGCAATCAGCAACTGGGAGCGAGTGGGTGAAACGTCCAAGGCCCAAGTGTTGCGAAAGGGAGTGGGAATTTGCACTACGTCGCCGCCATCGAGCGGCACTTGCGCGATAATGGAAGCACCACCTTTGTCCTCAGTGAGATACAACCGCGTTCCGTCTGTCAAGGCGTTCCCGACCAGCCCAGAGTGAGTTATCCGAACCACATGGAAGACTCGCGGCGGGGCTGTCTGACTCACGTAAGCCCACCCTAGAAATGCGAGCAATAAGACGGCCAACGCGGTCACCAGCAAAACCCTGGCAGGCATTCCGGGTTTCCGGTCTAAAACCTGCTCCTCCCGGTCCCGCGGCATCACGGCGACATCCGTGGGTGCTTCCTTTGCTGTGTCGCTGAGGGTATCCCATTCTTTACCGGAAGCTTCCTCCACCGGCATGACGAATCGATATCCTCGCTTGGGAACTGTTTCGATGACGCTCAGGTCCGGCCGGCCCCCGGACAGAAGTTTTCGCAGCGCGAAGATGTTTACGCTGAGATTTCCTTCTTCGACATTGACGCCCGGCCACACCTTTTCCATCAGGTCTTCTCGCCCCACCACCTTTCCATGGTTTTCCACCAGAATTGAAAGGATCAAGACAGCCTTGGGAGTCATGGGCACGAGCTTCCCTTCACGAAGAAGCACTCCTTGGGCAGGATCCAATCGGAAGGGACCGAAATTGAATAACTTGGCCGGTCCGGACATGGTTGTTTTAAGATTTCTGCAAGATTTTCCTAATACCAAATACAAGCTATTTTTAAACTATATCAAAGGACTTCAGGTGCAAGCCCGCCTACGATGCGTGCCGAAGGTCAATAGGGCGGGCCCGGCCCGCTTGTTCATCAGGGAAAATTCAATCGCAATTTTAGCACTGCCTCGGGGCGAGTCAAGGGTTTGCCCGCAACATGGGCGTAGGCGAAAACCAAATGGGCGGAAGGTTTCGATGTCTCATCCGAACGTAGCCTTGGCCCGTGACTTTTTAGCCGCACTGGTGAGCAAGGATTTCAGCAGTCTGCCCCTTGCCGCGGACGTCGTGATGGAGAGCCCCATCAGTCCGCGGCTTAGCGGGGTTGATTCTGTGCTCGAGTTTTTAGAAGGCCTGGCCTCAGTCACTAAGAGCGCCCGCCTGGTGGATTCCTTCGGCGAGGGCGACAAGATTGCGATCGAGTTCGAGCTGGAAACTGCCGGGGGAGTCATCGCCGGTTTCGAGTGCCTGGAAATCATCAATGGCCGGATCAAACGGGTGCGGCCTTATTTTGACGCGCGCCCCCTCCTGGGCGGCGACCCGATCGCGGTGTGAAGAGCAGGGGGAACGAACGCATTACGGCTCAAGACGTGAGGTTGGAGGGTTTTATGAGCAAACCGATTCGACATTCATACCAGCGGATGTTGGTTTTCGCGAGCTTGGCCGGTGCAGGCCTGATTCTGGCGAGCAGCTCGGGATTGGCCCATCTCGGCAGCTCCGTCCTAAGCCTCACCAAGCGCAGGATTGACCCGGCGCGCCTCCTCCAGGGCGCGGAAGCCGGGTCCCAGCGTGGGAGCAAGGCCCGCCCCGGTGCTGACAGTCCGTTCCGGGGCGCTCCCACTGGCGCCGTCGATTCCCAGCCTGCCTCCCCAAGGCGTGCCGGCAGGACGAAATTGGCTTACACGAACCTGCCTCTTCGCTTCGAACCGCTCACCTCCAGGACTCCGCGCCCGGCCGGGTTCACCGCCGCCGGACGCGGCTACCGACTCTCGCTCCTTCCGCAGGAAGCCCGATTGGATTTCTTTCCTTCGGACAATCACGCAAACTCACCCGCATCCAGCCTGAGCGTTCGGGTTCTGGACGCGAATTCCGATGCCCGCGGGCAGGGAGTCGATCCGCAGAGCACCGCGATCTTCTATTACCGCGGCAATGATCCGCGCCGGTGGCAGCGCAAGGCCCCCAATTACGCCAAGGTGAGGTATCACAATCTCTATCCCGGCGTCGACCTGGTCTATTACGGCAATCAAAACCAGCTTGAATACGATTTCGAAATCGCTCCCGGAGCGGACCCGGGCAAAATCCAGCTCGAAGTGGCGGGCGCGCGCCAAGTGCGCGTTGACGATGATGGAGACCTGGTTCTCGCCGCCGAGCAGGGTGAAGTGCTACTTCAGAAGCCGCGCGTTTACCAGATGAAGGGCGCGGTTCGGAAGGAAGTTAAGGGCAACTTTCGGGTTGACGGGACGCGCGTCAGCTTTGCGCTGGGCGCCTATAACAAATCGCTGGCTTTGGTCATTGACCCCACGCTGAATTACGCCACCTACGTCGGACGCACCGTAAATGACCAGGTGAACGCCATTGCTCTGGGCGCGGACGGCAGCACTTACGTCGCCGGACTCGCCGCCGCACCGGTTGCGGAAGGCGCGACTGTTTCCGCATCCACACCTGCGGCTTCGGGCAGCGCACCCGGCGCCGGAACGGCCGCTCCACCCGTCGCCACGGGAGGCAGCACTTCAGCAACCGCTCCCGCCGCGCAAAACGAAGCCTTCGTCGCCCACATTTCCGCCGACGGCAAGACCCTGCTCTCCATAACCTACCTGGGCGGAAGCAATGCTACGGAAGCGGGCGGCCTGGCCGTCGATCCGATGGGCAATGTCTACATCACCGGCGTCACCGCGGCCCCCGATTTCCCTGTACAGAACGCCCTTCAAAATGCCTGCGCGCTCGACAACAAGGGCGTGTGCGAGGGGCAAGCGTTTGTCGCCAAATTAAATCCCGACGGCTCGCTGAATTTCGCTACTTTCCTCGGTGGCAGCGGCACGAACGCCGGCAACGCGCTCGCACTCGACGGGGCAGGGAATATCTATGTGGCAGGCTCGACCACCTCCATCGATTTCCCCGTGGAAGCGGCGGCACAACCGGTGCTGGGCGGCGCGAGTGACGCCTTCGTGGCCAAATTTTCAAACGACGGCTCGCAATTGCTCTTCGCCACTTACCTGGGTGGATTGGGCGCGGACCAGGCTCTGGGCATCGCCCTGGACACAAGCTCCAACATCTACATCACCGGCCAGACGCAGTCGGAGGATTTCCCCACCGTCAATCCGCTCCAGACGATGTGTTCGATCAACGGCGCGGGCCAGTGCGCGGGTGAAGCTTTTGTGGCCAAGCTGGCAACCGACGGCTCGCAATTTTTCTATTCCACTTATCTCGGCGGAAGCGGCGGGGATTCCGGCAACGCCATCGCCGTGGATGAATTCGGTTACGCCTACGTAACGGGCCAAACCTCCTCCCGGGATTTCCCTGTGCTCGGCGCTTATCAGCCCCAGGCGAAAGGGTCCACCCAGGCGTTCATATCCAAGTTGAAGCAGGATGGCTCAGGGCTGGTCTACTCCACCTATCTAGGCGGCAGCGCCACGGACCTCGCCACCTCGATTGCCGTGGATATCCGCCAGCACGCCATTGTCAGCGGGCAAACCACCTCCGCCGATTTCCCCACGCTCAACCCCATCCAGGCGCAATGCCGAATGGCCGCGGCGGGAGGATGCAGCCAGGACGCTTTCCTGGCGGACCTGAACGTCGACGGGAAAACCATGCTCTTTTCTACTTATTTGGGCGGCTCGGGCGCGGATGTGGGCCGCGGCCTGGCGATTGATACAAAAGGTTCCGCTTATCTGGGCGGCGCCACGACCTCCGCGGACTTTCCCATGGCCCTTCCCGTGACTGTGACGGCGGAGACTTCCGTTCTCTCTCTTTCGCGCGAGAACGAAGAGGGATCGCCCTCTGCGTCTCCGGAAACGCCCGCGCTGAACGTGCCCGAAGGCGGCGGGGTGGTGGCCCTGATCACCGGTTTGCCCGAGCAATCCAGCCAGTCCTGCCCGGGGAGCACGACGATCTCCTGGACAGGGACCGGCGACGGCGTCAATTGGACGAGTGCTGGAAACTGGAGTACGGGCGTATTGCCCGTTTCCACGGACGTAGTGTGCATCGGGCCGAGTTTTGACACCAATACCATCACCATCGGAAGCATTTCCAGTTCCACCAATCAAACCATCACCAGCCTGGTGAGCAACGCCAGCATCAGTTTTACCAGCGGCCCGCTGACGACCACCGCCGGGGCCGACTTTGTGAATGCGCTCTCCGTCTCGGGTGGAACGCTCACCCTCAGCGGCACCAGCGGCAGCAGCGTCGGTGAAACGCTCGCCCAATCCGGCGGCACCATTACCGGAACCGATTCGCTTTCGACCGCGGGTCTCTTCACCTGGACGGGCGGGAATTTGAGCACGAGCGGGACGACGACGGCGAACGGCGGCGTGACCGTGGCAAGCGGGAGCAACCCCAGTCTGACCACAGGGACCTTGAGCATTCCGCTGGGGCAGACGGTGTTGTTTACCGGCACTAGCGCCACCTTGAATATGTCGGGCGGTGGAGTGGTGAACAACGCCGGGACGTGGAATATCGCCAACGACTCGCTCGTCAACATTCCGTGCTGCAGCAACACCGCCACCTTCAACAACACGGGGACGTTTGAGAAGACGGGGGGGACGGGGACGACCACGGTCACTCCGATCTTCAACAACAACGCGGGCGGGACGGTGACGAACAGCAGCGGGAGTGCCACGACGCTGAACTTCAACGGCGGAGGCACGGGGCCCGGCACGTGGAGTGTATCGAGCGGCGACACGCTGGAATTCAACGGCGGGACATTCAACAACAGCGGCGGGGTGAGCGGAGCAGGGACGGTTAGCTTCCAGGGAGCCACAATTACCTTCAGCGGCACCTACAACATCATCGGCAATACCACGGTCGGAAGTGGAACCGTGAGCTTCGCGGCGCCGGGGTCGGTGACCACGGCGGGGGCGGTCACAGTGACCGGCGGGACGTTGACTTCCACCACCGGAGCACTCGTGCCATTCACGTCGCTCACCCAGAGCGGCGGCACGATCAACGGGACGGACAGCATTGCCATCTCGGGCCTGTACACGTGGACGAGCGGAACCCTCGGCACGAGCGGGACGACCACGGTCAACGGCGGGATCTCGATCCCGAACGGGAACAGTCCCACATTCAGTACCGGGACGCTGAGCATTCCCTCGACGGCGACGGCGGCGATGACGGGCACTCCCACCAACTTCGATATGACGGGCAATGCGGTGGTGAACAACGCCGGGACGTGGAATTTCGCCAACGACTCATCGTTCGCCATACCGTGCTGCAGCAA
>JASIKV010000166.1 GCA_030049455.1 Terriglobia bacterium | reverse complement strand
AAGTTCATTCCCTGGGCGGACGCCAATATTCACGTGTCTGCGCACGTCGTCCACTATGCTTCCTCGCTGTTCGAGGGCATTCGCTGCTACGACACGACCCAGGGCCCGGCGATTTTCCGCCTGAAGGAGCATACGGACCGCCTGGTGAACTCCGCCAAGATTTACCGGATGGAGGTTTCCTACAACCGCGAGGAGCTGGCGCAGGCGATGGTGGATCTGGTCAGAGTGAACAACGTCAGGCATTGCTACCTGCGCCCGGTGGTGTTCCGCGGAGCCGGCGAAATGGGAGTGAACCCGCTCAAGAATTCCATTGAGGTCTACATCCTGGCCTGGGAATGGGGAAAGTACCTGGGCGACGAAGCGTTGAAGAAGGGCGTGGAGGTGTGCATCTCCTCCTGGCAGCGGATCGCGCCCAACACTCTGCCGGCGATGGCCAAGGCCGCGGCCAATTACATGAACTCGCAGCTCATCAAGATGGAAGCCATCACCAACGGTTATACGGAGGGCATTTCGCTCGACTCAAACGGCTACGTGAGCGAAGGCAGTGGCGAGAATATCTTCGTCGTGCGCGAGGGAAAGATCTTCACGCCGCCGCTCTCCGCATCCGTACTGCCCGGAATTACCCGCGACTCCGTCATTGTGCTGGCCAAAGAGCTGGGTTACCCCCTCGTGGAGCAGAACATCGCGCGCGAAATGCTCTACATCGCTGATGAGGTGTTTTTCACCGGAACCGCCGCGGAAATCACTCCCATCCGTTCGGTCGACCGAATTGTGGTCGGCAAAGGCCAGCCCGGCGCCGTCACCCGCGCTCTGCAGGAACGATTCCTCGCCATCGTGCAGGGCCTGGCAGACGACAAGTATGGTTGGCTCACCCTCTGCAACCAGCCTGTGGCGGCCGCGCGTTAGGCAGTCATCATCACCATGCTGCTTCGGTCGGTTTCTGCACAGGAAGACTGCAACCGCTGCGCCCACATTCTTTCATCTACGGGTTCGCTGTTCTTGCCGCTGCATTTGGATGGAGTGCTTGGATTCCCGGATATCGTTTGAAGTCGGGGCCATTAAAGGTAAGAATGCTGCTAATCCCGTAGACATTCATCACCGCAACGAGCCGTGCGTCATGGACGCGGACACCCGAAACTGAGTGGGAAAGGACAAGGCGGCGCCATTCGGGGTAGATGGGTGGAATTTCAGGAAGGAGGGTCAATATCACCTCCAGCCTGGAAGCCTCCCGGTCGGCCTCGACAGGTGTAAGGCCCAATCCATTTCGGTCGGCAGGCCGGGTGCACACGTTCCAAAACTCGATAACGTTTTGGGGAGTTATGCAGACGCGATCGCCTGAGTTAAGTAGGGTCGTCAGCGCCGTCAAAGCTACCGCGTGCATGGGGTGAGATAGGTCGATGCTGCGAAGCAAAACGTTCGTGTCAGCGAGGCAATCCATGAAGGGCTATTTCTCATCCGCATCGTAGAAGGCTTCTCGGCTGATGGCATCGTCGGGAAGGGGCGAGGTGCGGCGGCGGGGGAAGTGCAATGACCAATCGTGAAAGGCCTTCGCCCTTTGCTCAGGGGTCATGGGTGATTCCATCGGCTGGCCGGGGATGTGTTCCTCCAAAATCCGCTGAACGTATTGATTCAAGGGAAGTCCATTTTTCTGCGCCTGTGCCTTTAGTTCGGCCTCGACTTCGGGCTTGAGCTGAATCTGGATGGCCATATCCTAAGTCCTGCCTCGAACTCCATTTGTAGGGTTCGAATCCAATACCCATTATACATTGCTTTGTTTTGGATTCTGCATGAGACTGTCCAACGTGGAAGGTCACTCGATCCACCCTTTCCGCGGCTGCGGCGGCCCCTTCCCTTCAAATCGGGTACCACCCTTTTCTTTGACACCCGCCGGAGCCTATGTTACTTTGTTAAAATCTCAGTAGACAACCGTAGAGAGGCTTTGAGATGGCAAATGGCGCCGACGGTTTGAACATTGACACATTGCTGCGGAGTGCCTGCGAGAATAAAGCTTCCGACCTGCACCTGAAAGTGGGGAACTATCCCTACCTGCGCGTTGACGGAGAATTGCGGCCGCTCACGCAGTACACGCGCATCTCGAGCGAAGACATGCTGAACATGGCCTTCAGCATGATGACCAACCGGCAGAAGCAGAAATTCAAGGAAAACGCCGAACTGGACATGGCCTACGGCGTGGCGGGCCTGGGGCGCTTTCGCGTCAACGTTTTTCAGCAGCGCGGCAACGTCGGCATGGTGCTGCGCGTCATTCCCACCAAGATTCGCACGCTCGAGGAACTGATTCTTCCCCGCGTGATCGACCGCATCTGCCAGGAATCGCGCGGCTTGGTGCTGGTGACGGGCACGACCGGAAGCGGCAAGTCAACCACGCTCGCGGCCATGGTGGACCGCATCAATTCCACGCGCACAGACCACATCATTACC
Source organism: Terriglobia bacterium (assembly GCA_030049455.1). GTDB lineage: Bacteria > Acidobacteriota > Terriglobia > UBA7540 > UBA7540 > Bog-366. Next base: position 132 of record JASIKV010000166.1, on the reverse strand, counting down.
ATCGAAGACCCCATCGAATTCCTGCACCGCGACAAGAAAGGCTTTGTCAACCAGCGCGAGGTGGAAGTGGACACCTCGGGCTTCGGCGCCGCCTTGCGCGCCGCCCTGCGTCAGGACCCCGACGTGATTCTG
>JASIKV010000165.1 GCA_030049455.1 Terriglobia bacterium | reverse complement strand
GACGATGAATGAGGTCATCGGGAAGTCCACAGTTGAGCAGAACTTTGAGGCCACGCTGCTATTTGCCTTCGCCGCGCTGTCTCTGGTTCTCGCCGCAGTGGGCTTGTTTGGAGTTATCTCCTACATCGTCGCGCAGCGTACACAGGAAATCGGAATACGCGTCGCGCTGGGCGCCCAAAAGAACGATGTGCTGCGGCTGGTGATGGGCCAGGGAATGACGCCGGCGCTGGTCGGGATGGGCCTGGGCGTGGTTGCGGCGCTGGGACTGACCCGCCTTTTATCCAGCCTGCTCTTTGACGTCAAACCCACGGATCCGATGACCTTTGCATTGGTTTTGTTGGTCCTGGCAGTGGTCGCCGCCCTCGCCACATACTACCCCGCGCGGCAGGCGGCGAAGCTGGACCCGATGACAGCACTCAGGCAGGAATAGGGCAGTAGGTGACAGGGCCTTCCAGGCCGTTTCGGTTACGGGCAGGATGCCCATGCCACGCTTTGACGCCGGTTCGCTGAACTCTCGGCACCAAGAAGGACAAGAATGAATACTTTGCTCCAGGACATCAAGTTCGGCCTGCGCACGCTGGCGAAGAACCCCGGCTTCACCACCGTGGCCGTCCTTACGCTGGCGCTGGGCATCGGCGCGAACACGGCGATTTTTTCCGTCGTGAATGGCGTGCTGCTCAGCCCGCTTCCCTATTCGCAGCCCGACCGGCTGGTGGCGCTTTATTCGAGCGATGCCAACTTCTCTCGAAAGTCTATCTCCTATCCCAACTTCCTCGACTGGGTACGCGACAACCGCTCATTTTCAGACTTGGCGGCTTATCGCGAAGATGATTTCACCCTAACAGGAACAGGCGAGCCCGAGCGTGTTCCCGTGGAAATGATTTCCGCAAGCTTTTTTCCGCTCTTGGGCGTCAAACCGGTGATTGGTCGTCCATTTACGCCCGAAGAGGATCAAGTAGGAGCTGGCCCGGTAGTGCTGATCAGCGAAGGATTTTGGAATCGTAAATTCGGCGCCTCACGCGAGGTTTTGGGAAAATCCATCCAGCTCAACAGCGCGGCATACACGATTGTGGGAGTGATTCCCTCGAGCTTTCACTACCACGGCAACAATTTCCATCGCAGCGACGCGTACACACCCATCGGCCAGTGGAATGACACGACGTTTCGCGACCGGCGCGCCTCCATGGGAATGGACGCGGTTGGCAGACTGAAGCCGGGAGTGACATTCGAGCAGGCAAAAACCGACATGGATTCGCTGGCTCGTCAGCAGGCGCAAGCTTTTCCGGTGGCGGACAAGGACCAGGGCATCACGCTCGTTCCTTTAAAGAGCAACTTCGTGGGTTACATTCAGCCGTTTCTGCTGGTCCTGCTCGCCGCCGTGGGGTTCGTTCTGCTTATTGCCTGCGCCAATGTGGCGAATCTTCTGCTGGCTCGCTCAACCGCGCGCACCCGCGAGTTTGCCATTCGCTGTGCGCTCGGCGCAGGGCGCAGCCGCGTGGTTCGCCAGCTCTTGACGGAGAGCCTTTTGCTGGCGCTGGCGGGCGGTGGCCTGGGCCTGCTGCTGGCTTCCTGGGGGCTGGAGGGCGCGTTGAAAGTTCTGCCGGAGGCCCTGCCGCGCACCGAGGAGGTCCACCTGGACGGCCGCGTCCTGGCCTTCATGCTCATTACCTCGGCGCTCGCGGGAATTTTGTTTGGTCTCGCCCCGGCGCTCAAGAATTCTCGCGGCTCACTACAAGAAGTCCTGAAGGAAGGCGGGCGCGGGTCGAGTGGGACGCGCCATCGTGCCCAGAGAGTCTTTGTAGTCGCGGAAATGGCCCTAGCCGTGGTGCTGTTGGCCGGCGCGGGCCTGATGATTCGCACCCTCAAGGAAATCTGGAAAGTCGATCCCGGATTCGACCCTCGGAATGTGCTGACCTTCGATCTTTCGTTCTCTTCAATACCCGCCTCGCCGGAAGCGGTTCGGGCCCATTGGCGGCACCTGCATGAAATTCTCAGCGCCACGCCCGGCATCGAGGCGTCTTCTCTATCGGCTGGATCATCGATCATGCAGAGCGATTCCGAGGTGCCCTTCTGGCTCGACGGCCAGCCCAAGCCCTCGACAACCAGCGAAATGAAGAACACCCTTTTTTACATTGTTCAGCCGGAATATCTGAAGGTCATGGGATTTCCCCTTCGGCGCGGCCGTTTTATCGCCGCTACCGACAATCATGGTTCCCCTCTGGTCACGGTGATTGACGAACGTTTTGCCCAAATCGCCTTCAAAGGCGAGGATCCCATCGGAAAGCGCGTTCGCCTTGACTTCTTGAATGAAGCTTATGAAGTGGTGGGAGTGGTTGGACATGTCAAGCAATGGGGCCTGGATTCAGACTCCAGCTCCCCCATTCAGGCGCAGTGTTACCTGCCCATCGAACAGATTCCCGATCAATTCCTGCCACTGTTTGCCAGCGCAATGGGTGTGGTGGCCAGAACCAGTGGCGCGCCCACGTCGGTCACCGGGTCAGTTCGCCGCACTCTGGCGCAGGCTGGTGGCGAGGATGTCATGTACGGCGCCGAGAGCATGGAAGGAATCATTTCCGATTCGCTCGCCGCGCGGCGTTTTTCGATGGTGCTGCTGGGAGTCTTCGCGGGCCTCGCCTTGATTATGTCGTGCGTGGGAATTTACGGGGTGGTTTCTTATCTGGTCGGCCAGCGGCTTCATGAAGTGGGCATCCGCATGGCGCTCGGTGCGGAGCGCGGTGACGTGCTGCGGATGGTTTTGGCCGATGGAGCGAAGATGACACTGGCGGGCGTGGCCATTGGTTTGGCATCGGCCTTTGCCCTGACGCGCCTGATGTCCAAAATGCTCTACGGTATCAGCGCCCACGACCCGCTGAGTTACGCCGGAGTCGCCGGGCTGCTCAGCCTGGTGGCCTTGCTGGCCTGCTTCGTCCCGGCAATGCGCGCGACAAGAGTCGACCCCGTGGTGGCGCTCAGGTACGAGTAAAAGCAGTGGGCAGTGAATAGTGAACGGTGGACAGTGCGGCCCAGCCGCAAGCCAGAATCGGCTCTCACCACAGGGGTCTCAAAGGTGCACAGAGAAAGTCGTCTCCGTGGTCCTCTGTGCTCTCTGTGGTGATGAACTTCTGACAACTGAAAGCTGATGGCCTCGTTATGAACACCTTATTTCAAGACGTTCGCTTCGGCCTGCGCATGCTGGCAAAGAGTCCCGGCTTCACTGCCGTTGTGATGCTGACGCTGGCCATCGGCATCGGCGCCAACACGGCGATTTTCACGCTGGTTCACGCCATCATGCTTAAGTCTTTGCCCGTGGGGAATCCGGCGCAGCTTTATCGCGTGGGAAGCGGCGAAAATTGCTGCGTCATCGGCGAATTTCAAGATAATTGGGGGATCTATTCCTACGATTTGTACAAGCAATTCCGCGATCACACGCCGCAATTCAGCCAGCTGGCGGCATTCCAGGGCGGCCGCGACGATTTAAGCGTCCGTCGCGCAGGGTCCTCCCAGACGGCGCAGCCTTTTATTGGCGAGTTTGTTTCCGGGAACTACTTTCAAACCTTTGGGCTCAGCGCGTTCCTCGGACGGCCCCTTACTGCGGAGGATGACAAGCCCGGCGCGGCTCCGGTAGCGGTCATGAGTTACCGCGCGTGGCAGCAGAATTTCGGCAGTGATTCCGGAGTGGTCGGGGCGACGATGATCATTAACACCGTGCCCTACACGGTCGTCGGCGTTGCCCCTCCGGGCTTTTACGGCGACCGGCTGGAATCCGATCCGCCGCACTTCTGGTTTCCCCTGGCGACGGAGCCGGGCCTGCGCGGGCGGAATTCCATGTTAAATGGCTCCGGTGGGCACTGGCTGTATGTCATTGGCCGCTTGAGGCCGGGCGCCAACGTGGCCGCGGTGCAAGCCGAATTGACGGCCCAGTTGCAGCACTGGATTGCCGCCCGGCCGGACGTGGAAGCCCGCGACAGGCCCAACATCCCCCAGCAGCATATTGCCCTCGTGCCGGGTGGAGCGGGAGTCCAGCAGCTCCAGTTTTACGCAAAGGATGGCCTTCGCCTGCTCGCCGTGCTTTCCGGCCTGGTGCTCCTTATCGCTTGCGCCAACATTGCCAACTTGCTGCTGGCACGCGCCGCAGCCCGCCATGGCGAGACAGCGATTCGCGCCGCTCTGGGTGCGGCGCGCTGGCGCATGATTCGTCAAATGGTGGTGGAAAGCGTCCTGCTGGCCGTGCTGGGCGGCGCAGCGGGTCTTTACGTTGCCTACGGTGCCGCGGGCGCCATCCTGCAAATGGCCTTCCGGGGCGCGCATTACGTCCCCATCAGTGCCGAGCCCTCAATGCCGGTGCTGGCGTTTGCTCTTTTCATATCGCTTTTGACCGGAATCGTTTTTGGCGCAGCGCCTGCGTGGTTTAGCACGCGAGTTGACCCTGCCGACGCATTGCGCGGCGCCGGCCGCGGCATGGTGGAACGCGGCGCGTTGACACGCCGGTCGCTGGTTGTCGTGCAGGTTGCGCTCTCCGCCACTCTGTTGGTCGGGGCCGGATTGCTGACGCGCAGCCTGGGCAATTTGGAAGACCAGCAATTCGGCTTCGTGCCCGAGGGAAAGTTCATTGTTCGGTTCAACCCCGCTCTGGCCGGTTATGCGCCCGAGAAGCTCGGCGCTTTATATCAGCAGCTTGAGCCGCGGCTGAGGCTGATTCCTGGCGTGCTGAGCGCGGCTTACTCGCAATACAGCCCTATGCAGTTCGCAAATTGGGAAGACAACATTCATGTGGAAGGCCATCCTCCCGACGAGCGGATTTACGCGTCCTTCCTTCGCGTCAGCCCGCATTATTTTGAAACCATCGGCACGCGGCTTCTGCGCGGGCGGTTGATCGGCGAACAGGACACGTCTGCCTCGCGCGCCGTCGCCGTAGTCAGTGAAGCGTTTGTCAGGAAATATTTTCCCAAGGACGATCCCATCGGGAAACACTTTGGGCTGGATGAAGTCAGCAACTCGCAGAACTACGAAATTGTGGGCGTTGTGGCTGATACCAAGTACACGGAACCGCGTGAGGCTGTGCATCCTTTCTTCTTCCTGCCGTTCTTGCAGCATCCGCAGGGTGAGCCGGCTTATATGGTTCGGTCCCAGTACGCCGGGGCTATTGAATTGCGCGTTGCCGGCAGGCCTGAAAACCTTCAGGCGGCCGTGCGCCGTACCCTGTCGGATATCAATCCCGATCTGACGGTCCTGGATATGGTGAGCTTTGAGGAGCAGGTCAGCCGCAATTTCAATCAGGAAAGACTGATCTCGCAATTGACCTCGCTGTTTGGTTTGGTCGCGCTCATCCTGGCCTGTGTAGGACTTTACGGCGTCACCGCGTTCACCGTGGCGCGCCGGACGAATGAAATCGGCATCCGCCGGGCCCTGGGCGCCGGATGGGGGAGCGTGCTTTCGCTCGTCATGCGCGGCGTTGCCTGGCAGGTGGGGTTGGGCCTGCTGCTGGGAATTCCCCTTGCCCTCGCCGGCGGTAAGCTTCTGGAAAGTGAATTGTACGGAGTGAAGAGCTACGACCCGTTGATTGTTGCCATGGCCGCGATGGTCTTGATTGCCTGTACAGTTGCGGCAAGCCTGGTGCCCGCGCGGCGGGCTATCAAGGTTGATCCCATGGTGGCGCTGCGATACGAATGAAATCGTCAGTCGTCAATCATCAGTTTTCAGTTCAAGAAGCTTGGAGATTTGAAATTTCGAGACTGGAAATTAAAAGCTGTGGACCCATGAGGGTTTGCTGATGACTGAGAACTGACGACTGAGAACACCACACTATGACAACATTGCTTCAGGACGTTCGGTACGGTCTGCGGATGCTG
>JASIKV010000164.1 GCA_030049455.1 Terriglobia bacterium | reverse complement strand
ATGCCGCTATCCACCTGAACGAATCGGGCGCGCCCATTGTTCACCAGGAAGACGCCCTGCAATTCCTCCTTGCCCTTTTCCTTGTCCTTGGCGGAGACGGCCACGGGAGCGGCGGTATTTACCTTTGCCGCCTGATTCTCCTCGAGCTCGCGGCGCATGCGCACGGTGACCGCTTGGATGGGCACGGCCACGGTATTTTGCCGGGTGGCGGTGGTGATTTTGGCAGTGGCCGAGAGGCCAGGCCGCAGCCCCGGAGGCGGGTCGTCGAGCACGACCACGACTTTAAAGTCCTTGGCCTCATCCGTGCTGGTGGTGGAAGCGGCGCTGGTGGTGCCGCTGGTGGCGCCGGTATCCCGGCCCACGGCGCTCTCACCGATTTGCGATACGTGGCCCTTAAAGGTCTTGTTGGGATAGGCGTCAATCAGAACGTCGGAAGTCTGCCCCAGCCTCACGTTGGGAATGTCGGTCTCATCCACTTTCACTTCCACGGTCATGATGGAGAGATTGGAAATCTGGTAGAGCAGGCTCCCCGCGGTGTTCTGGACGCCCGGCACCACATTCTCCCCCAGGTGTACCGGAAGGTCGGTGACGATGCCGTCGAGCGGCGCATTGTACACGGTCTGATCGAGCTGGTTCTGGTAGCTCAGGAGTTGCGCTTTATTCTGGCCGACCTTCGCGCGCGCGGAGTCGCGGTTGGAAAGGGCCTGCTGATATTGGGCTTTGGCCTGGCCCAGTTGCGCAGCGGCGGAATCTTTGCCGGTCTGGGCGACCCGGAAGTCGCTGAGGCGCTGGTCGAAATCCTGCTGCGAAAGCAGTTGATCCTTGAACAGTTCCTGGCCGCGCTTATAGTTGTCACTCGCCTGGTTGAGCTTGGCGACTGCCTGGGCGAGGTTTGCCGTGTTGGTATCGAGGGCGGCTTTGGCGGAGTTGACGTTGGCTTCCTGTGCTGCCAGGTCGGCCTCGGAGGTCGTCACCGCCGCCTGCTGGGCCTCCACGCCCGCTTCCTGTTGCACGTCTTCGGTGCGCATCAGAAGCTCGCCCTTCGTTACGTGGTCGCCTTCCTTTACCAGAATCTCTGTGATTTTCCCAAATGAATTGGCGTTTACGTTGGCCTGATTCTGTTCAACCGGCTTCACCTCACCGTTGGCAGTCACGATTTGGGCCAAATCCTCCCGCATCACTTTGCCCGTCTGGACGGTCACGACCCCGCGCTTGCTCCAAACCACGCCTCCGATGGCCAAGCCGAGAAATGCCACAATGCCCGTTACGGCCAATGTTACCTTTTTCCACTTTTTCATCCCCACCCCGCTCCGTTGTCGAGTTGGAAGTTGCGCCGGAGGTTCCGCCCAAGTCTGGCCGTTGACTTTCCCCACCTCCAGTTCCTTGATTTCCGCCATAAAGGGCTCCTCTCGATTACCCGCTATATTCAATGCCTTGGTTGTTCGCGCTGCGTGACGCAGCCTGTGAGTGCCCACAGGCTGATCTATCGAAGTTGTCAATGCGGCCCCGCTGCCGCCCCCCCTTGCGTATACGCGAGTTGCATGACAAAAGTTTCGTTAATATTTGCGTTGCAGGCGCGGGAAAATTCGGGGTCGGCGCCGGTGATTTCTGAATTGCCTGGCCTTCCAGCGGCGCCGGAAGCCGCAGAGAAGGTGCGGGAAATCCCCCATACTTATGAGATCCTGCGTGGCAATTCATTTTAGCGCGTTCTTGTGTTGCATGAACAGTAATTTCTTGTCGCCTCAACTGCTTCGACACTAAAGGGTTGCGGATGATGGGGCTGCTGGCCTGCAAATTGACCTACTTCAATGGATTTTGTCCCGGATTCCGCCTGGTAGACTTGCGCTTCCCCGTCTATTAGACGCACGACTCAACATAGAGTTTTCTAACGGCTGGGAGGTTGCCTAAGTCAGATTCTTTTCCTCCGTAAAGGGGCTCGGCAAAGGGTCGCCAGGGTTGGGATTTGCCGGAGAGCCAATCGAAAGGGTGGATGCCAGCCCGCCAAATCTTCAAGATCTGGGGCAAATTACGGCCTGAATCTCCATCACGGGGCGGGCCACCTTTGCCAGTCGGGGTGCATCATAGTGATCGCCGGATTCAAGCTGATATTGTTGAGTTTTCCGGCGCCTCCGGCTTCAGCTCAATCACGCGACGGCCATGTGGATTTGACCCCGAATCCAAAGGGTTGAAAGCCGAAGCGGGCGGGTCGCAACCTTGCTTCCATGTTGGACAAAGCGGGCGAGCCAGATAGAATCCAATTTGACCGCCAGGTCGCATGTCCAACTTGGATGCTTGACATTGGAATTTGACGAAAATAAAATCATGGTGTAACCAACGTACGTGGAGGGGGGAATGGTGTCGAAGGCTGACGCTTCCAATACTCGGCAGAGGTTGGTGAGTCGTTGGGCGCTGGGAATGATCGCGGCGCTTGCCCTCATCTTTGGTCATTCCATCATTCAGGCTTCCGGTCCGAGCGACGACCAGGACAAGACCCAGGAGACTGCCAAACCCAAGGCGAGTAAGGAAGAAAAGCGCCGCCAGAAGGCCCTCCGGGAAGAAATGGAGACGCCTTATAAGAAATGGTTAAGCGAGGAAGTCCCCTACATCATTACCGATACGGAGCGCGCCGCATTTAAGAAGCTCACCACAGACGATGAGCGTGAGGCCTTTATCGAGGATTTCTGGGAGCGCCGCAATCCCAACCCGGGCAGCCCTGAAAACGAATATAAAGAGGAATATTACCGCAGGATTGCCTACACCAATGAGCACTACGCTTCGGGGATTCCCGGCTGGAAGACCGACCGCGGGCGAATCTACATCATGTACGGCCCTGCGGACGAAATCGATTCCCACCCCAGCGGCGGGTCTTACGAGCGGCCGGAATCGGAAGGCGGGGGCGAGACTTCCACATATCCGTTCGAGCAGTGGCGCTACCGCTACATCGACGGCATCGGAGAAAACATCATTCTGGAGTTCGTGGACACCACCATGACGGGTGAATACCACCTGACGATCGACCCCGGTGAAAAGGACGCCCTGCTGCACGTCCCCGGCGCCGGCCTCACCATGGCGGAGCAGATGGGCATGGCCGGTTCAAACTCCAAGATGGACCGCTTTACCCGCACCGATGGAATGACCGTCGGCAACCCGATCGGCGCGGAACCGGAGAGCATGAATGAGTTCACCCGCCTTGATCTGTACGCCAAGATCTTCCAGCCGCCTCCGGTAAAATTCCGCGACTTGAAAGCCGTCGTCACCTCCAGAATTTCGTCAAGTACTCTTCCCTTTGACGTGCGCACCGACTTCATCCGCGTGACGGATGAAACCGTGCTCACACCCATCACCGTGCAGACCCGGTACAGCGATTTGCAGTTCCAGAACAAAGACAACGTGATGCACGGGGTGATGGATATATATGAAGAGCTGACCAGCCTGGGCGGCCACATCGTCGCCACCCGCGAGCATGAAATGGTGCTGGATGTGCCGGAGCATGAGTTCCAACTCGATCAGTCACATCGAGCGCTTTATCAGGAAAACATTCCTCTCAAGCCCGGCCGCTACAAGCTGAGCGTGGTGCTGAAGGACGACAACAGCGGTCACATGGGGTCGGAGGAATTCGGCATCACCGTCCCCAACTTCTCCGAGGATAAGGGCCTGATGGCCAGTTCGCTGATTCTTGCCGACCAGATTGTGCCGCTGCCCACCAGCCAGGTGGGGACCGGGATGTTCACCATCGGTGGCACCAAGGTCCGCCCCAGCGTCAACAACATTTTCACCACCGATGAGACTTTGGGAATTTACATGCAGGTGTATAATCTGGGGCTCGATGAAAAGACCAAGAAGCCTTCCCTCGACGTACAGTATGAAATTTCCAAGGACGGGAAGACGCTCCTGGATCAGCCCGAGGACGCGAAGAATTTGAAGTCGGCTTCGCAGCAATACACGATTATCAAAAAGATGGCGCTGAAACCCCTGCAGCCGGGGAAATACACGGTGCAGATCAAGGTCACCGACAACATCAAGAAGGCGACCTTAAGCCCGACGGCAACTTTTCAAGTCATGTAAGCCCGCTTCCGCCGCAGCCTTGGGCGGATAACATCCGATAGGCGAAGGAAAGCGCAACGACATCCATGATGACCCTGGGATTCCGCGGCCGGCTGAAGGTTCTGTTGCTGGTGGGCGGACTATCGCTTGCCGGCCTTCAATCCGTACAGGGTTGGGCGGCGGGGTACGGAAGCCTGGCAGGAATCGTTTCAGACAGCAAGGGCGTTCCGCTGATGGGGGCCACGGTCATGGTGCTGGGGCCCACGGCTTTCGCCGCAGAATCGGGCAATCAACTGGCCGAGCGCATGATTACGGACGCGCACGGCCGCTTTACCATCGCTCACCTGGTTCCAGGGTGGTATTCGCTCAAAGTCAGTTCACCCACGCGCCTGCCGGCAATGCGCAATGGCGTTCGCGTGGACGCCGGCGCAACGGTGGTCGCCACTTTCATTCTCACCGACGCGCTCTCCCCCATTCGTTTCCAAATGCCCTCGAATTCCGTCTCCAGTTGGGGTGATGACTGGAAATGGGTGCTGAGGACCTCATCGAATACCCGTCCCATCCTGCGGCTGCGCGAGCAGAGTCCTGCAAAGACGGACAAGTCCGCGGCGGAAAACGCGGATAAAGCCCCCCTGCCGCGCACCGAGTATGTCGCCGGGTTTCTGCCCGGTTCCACTCCGCATGATCCCCTTGCCGAAGACTTCGGCATGGCGAGCGTTTTCGCTTTCCTGCGGCCGATTACGCCGGATTCCGACGTGCTGACGGCCGGCTCATTCGCGCCCTTTGGCGCAGCGCAGGGAACGGTGGGCGCGGAGATGATTCGCAATCAAGTTCAAGGCACGCCGCAGAGTTTCGGGCTGGTCTACCATCAGTTGAACCTGATTCCCGGATCCGCCCCAGCGACGGGCACGGCCCCCAATGGCTTTGCACAGGCGAAGGGGCTGACCGCAAGTTATTCCGATACGCGCCTGATTGCTCCCAAAATTACCATCACGGCCGGCATGGACGTCAACTACCTGAATGGGGTCGAGAGCGCGTTTATCGCCCAGCCGCACGTGAACCTGGAATACCAGGCCACGGCGCAAACCATGGTTTCCGTGCAATACGGCTCAGCGCGCGGCGATGGCTCCAATGCCATGACCGACCGCCTGTCGATGATGTACGCCTTCCCGCAAATCACCCAGCGCGACGGCCGCCTGGCGATGGAGCAGTTGAATCACGCGGAAGTGGCCTTTAATCGCCGCCTGGGCAAGTCCGCGCGCGTGCAGGCCGCCGCCTACCACGATAATCTGCACAACGCGGCAGTGTGGGGATGGGGCGCGGGAGCGAATTCAGCGGCCTTCGCCGGCAATGCGCTTCCCAATCCTGCCGGCAACGGCGTGGTCATCAATGCGGGCAACTACCGCTCGGCGGGTTTCCGCGCTATTTACGCGCAGACGTTCGGTTCGCGCGTCGAGGTGCTGGCGGCTTATTCCTCGGGCTCCGCGCTGAGTTATACAAGCAATGCCCCCATGGGCACGATGCAGAACTTCCTGACGACGCGGCAGACCAACGCGCTGGTGGGGAAGATTACCGCCCAACTCCCTGCCACGCACACTCGCCTGACCACTTCTTACGAGTGGGTTCCCAATAATGTGGTGACGTTGGCGGATCCGGCGGGCCAGGGCAATCTGGAAGTCATGCCCTATCTGGGAATGGAAATTCGGCAGCCGATTCCCACGCCCAGCGACTGGCCGATTCGCATCGACGCCGTAGCGGATTTTCAGAATTTGCTCTCGCAGGGGCTCACCGCAACTTCCGCTGGTCAAAAGTCCCTGGTCCTCAGCCCCAGTTACCACTACGTCCGCGGCGGCTTCGCCGTGGAGTTCTGATTTAATTCCCC
>JASIKV010000163.1 GCA_030049455.1 Terriglobia bacterium | reverse complement strand
ACCCGCGCCGGGCTTGAACCGTGAAGCCGTCGTGGGAGGCGAGGGTCACCTTGAGGGCATGAAACTTTCCGTTCAGATTCAAATCGGGAGGGGAAAAGGTAAGCACGTAATAGGTTTCAGGCGGCGCCGCAGCTTGCTTGAACCCCGCGTCGAAGTCGTTGCTGTTGTGAAAGAAGACTCCGCCCGTCGCCGCGCTGATGCCGATCAATACATCTTCGGAAACGATTGACGCCTGGGTTTCGATCATGTTTTTGTGAAGGGACAGGTCGCCGCGGCGGCCGCCTATTTGTTGGGGAGTTTGAGCCGCCAGGCCCATGGCGTCGATGGCGCTCACCACCACGTCCTGCCGGAGAGCGCGGTTGATAACCGCCTCGATTTTGTCCGCCTCCGTTTGCGTCAGGAACCCTGGCGAGACCAGCACCAGCGTGCGCTGGCCGGGCATGGCGGCGAGCCTGCGAACAGAACCGTCAATCCCATCCAGCGAATATCTTGAAGTGATTTTGGCGCTGTCCAGAACTTGGGCCGCTTCCTGCTCCACACGAGTTTCGGCCCCTCCCTCACAGGTGGCGGGAGCACCGCCCAGCAGAAGCGCGGAGCGCTCCGCCATGGGATCGTTGTTAGGGTCTACGCCACAATCACATTTAATGGCCTCAGCGTGCAACACCGCCAACGCGTCCGGAAACTGCTGCATCACCCGATACGCTTCGTAGTCGGTGATTGCCGGACAAGAGCCGCGGTCCGTTTGCGGCTTGGCCAGAACCTTGAAAAGCGCGTCATGGAGCTTCTGCCGGTCATCGGTAAAGTCCAACTGGTCCTTTCCCGTGGCCGTAAAGATTGCCACGCGGTCCTGCGGCTGAACCGCGGTCAGCACATATCGCCATGCGGCCGCGCGAGTGCGGTCGATTCCTTCCGTCTCCAGGTGGAAATCGTCAAAGTAGAGAATCACGAAGCGCTGCGCAAAAGCCTTGGGCGGGGCGGGCGGGACCGCTTCGATATTCCCTGCGGGAGCCGGCGGCGCAGCGGGCGCAGCTTCAGGTACGGCGGGAAGACTTGCCTCCTCCGTGAATCCCAGAATCTCCTGCGGCTTGCCTTCGTCAAACAGCCGGAAATCCTCCTGATGCAAATGGCCCACCGTCCGGCCGTCTTTGTCGCGAATCACCACCTTCACCGTCACCAGATTGCGCTCAACATGAATCTGAAACGGTTTCGCGTCTTCAGGTCCGCCCTCGTGGGCTTGAACTTCCGGCAGATTGGAATTCTGGGGGCCGCCTGCGAAACCGAGTGAGAGAATAAAGACGCAAAGCGCGCCACCGGGAAGAATCCATCGACCCAGGCGGCGAGTTTGGGCTGGCAGCGTGCCGTGACCCATCTTCAATCTCCTGAAGCAAGGCTGGCCATTAATATACTCCAATCGATACGCAAAGAGCTTACAAGCTGTTTCAAAACCCTCTGGTTTGAGTTGAAGTCGTGCTGGATGCTTCGCCCGCGGGTCGGGGCATTGGGCCGACAGCGTGTCTGCCAGGGCTCCCCGTAGGTGAGCAAATTCAATAGCCGGGGGTGAAACCCCCGGAAAACGGCCCCACACCCCGCCTTCGGCGCCCCGCGGGGCTAAAAACTCAACAGCTCCACAAGGTTTTGAAACGGCTTGTAGGCTTCGGCTGTCACTTCCACTCGCCGAGTGTCACCGAAGAAAACTCGGGTGCTGTTGAATTTCAAAACATCGACCGTTGCGTTGTGCAACGGCGAAGATCTCTCAATCAATACAGACGCTTAGCGTGTTGTTGAGCAGGTGTGATGAAAACTACGGCAGAGAATTGCAACACCAGCGGCAAATTCGGCAGGATTGTCGCCCTCCGGCCCCGCGCCCATCATTCCCTCTAACTCATACCGTCAATTGCCCTTCGCCTTCATTTACCATCCCTCGCTCTCATCAGGATTGTGGCATTCCACCTGCCTTTACTCAGAGTGAGTTTTGAGCGCTCCGCTTCGCAGCAAGGTGGCGGGGCGCTGCGGGGTGGCACATGGTTCTCATACTGGTTTCAGCAATGTTCATTCTGCTTGTTGCCTACGACTACTTCGCGCAGCAACGGCTGGCGGACCGCATCGCGGCAAAGCCCATTGTGCCGGAAGCGCCGAGGCCCATTCCGGCTGTTGCCATGAATGTCGTGGGCGGGTTCCAGGCGCCCGCAAACCTCGCCTACCACACGGGTCATGCGTGGGCAGCGAAGGAATCTCCCCACCGCGTGCGCGTGGGTCTGGACGATTTCGCCGCGCGCCTGGTGGGCCCCATCGATCAAATCAACCTGCCCTCGCGAGGACGCTGGCTGCGGCAAGGTGAACGCGGCTGGACCATCGCCCGCGGCGGCCATCGGTTTGAGATGCTCTCCCCCATCGAGGGCGAGGTCGTCGACGTGAATCCGGAAATTCTGCGCGACCCGTCGCTCGCTCATCGTGACCCTTATGGAGCCGGCTGGCTCCTGGCCGTCAACGCGCCCGGCGTGGAGGGCAATATGAAGAACCTGCTCTACGGCCGCCTGGCCCATCGCTGGATGGAGGAATCGGTCAGCGCGCTTCACACGCGCCTGAATCCCGGCTCGGAAGCGCGTCTGCAAGACGGCGGGCGCGCCATTGACGACATCCTAAGCCTGGTCCCGGAAACCAACTGGGAGAGGTTCGTGCGGGAAAATTTGCTCTCATAAAGTTGCCTGGTTCTAAGGAGCCTGTTGTACAGGAGGATCACCATGGTCGCAATCTTCGTAGCCTTCATGTTCGTGAGCTTGGTTTTGACCGACCTGAGCATCGAAAAGTGGAAAGCCTGGCAGGCCGCGCAAGCCGGTCGGGCGATTGCAGCGAGGTCCGCGCCCGAAGCCGCGTGGCGAATCCCCGAGGGCGCCGGCCTTTCCACCGCCCACACCTGGTCGTTTGCCGACCGTGCGGGACGGCTGAAAATCGGCGCCGACCCGTTTCTTGCCTACGCGATTGGCGCTATCGGCCAAATCACCCTGCCCAGAGTCGGCAAGCAAGTCGTCCCCGGGGAGGCCCTCTTCGCAATTGAGCATGACGGGCGCAGGTTGGTCATTCCATCGACGGTTGCCGGCAAGGTCGTGGCGGTCAATAGGCTTCTGCGAAAACAGCCCGCCCTGCTCCATTCCGAACCCTTTCGACATGGATGGGTTTGCCGTGTCCGCCCGGCTCCGTCCGCTTCCAGCTCGCGCCTGAGGCGCTCGGGTGAACACGCCAATCAGTGGCTTGAGACCGAATTCACTCGCCTCACTGAATTCCTGGCTCCCCGCATCCCCGTTCTGTCTCCGCTCGGCGCGACCAGCCAGGATGGAGGACTTCCCGCCCCCGGCTGCCTGCACGAACTGCCCAAATCGGCGTGGAAGGAATTTGCGAAAGAATTCCTTAAATGGCAGTAGGACCGCCACTTTGTCCTCATCGCCCGGCGATGCGTGATTTTCACCACACGCCAAGCCGGGCGAAAGGCCTGCGCCGCGAATCTCCGACCTTATGCCCGTTATTCCGCTCCCTTCGTTCAATTTCTCGGCAAACGGCGTGCTCATGGATTTGGTGCCTGGACTTTCTCAAGGACAGAAAGTCCAATGCGCCGTTTGATGCAGAGGTTTTAAACATGAGCAAAGCGATTCTTGTTGACACTACTCGCTGCATCGGCTGTGGAGCCTGCGCGACCGCCTGCAAAGTGGTAAATAAACTTCCCCTCAGCGATCCGGGCGCAGCACACGACCTCCCCACCAAGCCTTTGAGCGATGACGGCCTGGTGGCCTTTGCCCAGAGTCATGGAGAAGTGGGCGGCAATCTGTCGGCCGGCGCGCTCAATGTCGTGGAAGCCCATGGCAACGTCTTCGTGCGGCGATTCTGCATGCACTGCGCAGATCCCACCTGCGTCTCCGTGTGCCCGGTGGGAGCGTTTGAGAAAACCCAAACCGGTCCGGTGGTCTACAACCAGGACCGCTGCATCGGCTGCCGCTACTGCATGATGGCCTGCCCGTTCGGAATTCCGCGCTACGAGTGGGAAAAAATCTGGGCGCCGCGCGTCAGAAAGTGCCACATGTGCGCCGCGCGCCAGGCCAAGGGACTGCAACCCGCCTGCACGCTGGTCTGCCCGGTGCAGGCGGCTATTTTTGGCGAGCGCGACGAGCTGCTGAAGGAAGCCGAGAATCGCATCCGGCAGGATCCCGGCAAGTACGTTAACCATATCTATGGCCAGGCGGAGGTCGGCGGCACGTCCGTGCTTTATCTCTCCGCCGTGCCTTTTGAAGAATTGGGCCTTCCCACCGACCTGCCCCACGACGCGCTGCCCAATTACACCTACCGGGTTCTTTCCAAATTGCCGCGATTGGTTGCGGCGACAGGCGTTTTGCTTGGCGGAATCTTTTGGATCACCAACCGGCGGGAAGAGGTGGCCAAAAAGGAGAAGCCGGAGAAATGACCGCACGACCAATGGCAACAGACCAAGGACAGCAATCCGGAGTGATGAAATGCACCTGAACAAACTTCCCAAACTCACTTTCTGGCGCGCCGTGCTGGCGCTGATTCTCGCCGCCGGCGCGTATTCCACCTACGCGCGTTTCTTTCACGGTCTGGGCGCGTCCACCAATCTCTCTGACCGATTCCCCTGGGGGTTGTGGATCGGCTTCGACGTGCTCTGCGGTGTCGGCACCGCGGCGGGAGGCTTTACTCTTGCCGCCATCGTCTACGTTTTTCATCTCGAGCGATTCCGCCCGATCATTCGCCCCGCCATTCTCATCGCCTTCCTGGGTTATGCGCGGGTGGGCACGACCATGTTGTATGAAGTCGGCCGCCCCATCCGCATCTGGTATCCGCTGATTCTCTGGAACCCGCGGTCTGTGCTGTTCGAAGTGGCCTGGTGCGTGATGCTGTATGTCACGGTAGCGGGCCTGGAATTCTCTCCCGTCATTCTGGAACGATTGGGCTGGAAGGCCCCGCTCAAGATTCTGAAGGCCGTCATGCTGCCGCTGGTCTTTTTCGGAATCCTGCTTTCCACGATGCACCAGTCGTCGCTGGGCAGTTTGTTCCTGATTGTTCCCACCAAGCTCCATCCCTACTGGTACTCGCCGCTGCTTCCCCTGTTCTTCATCGTGTCGGCGGTGGGAGTGGGTCTGGCGCTGCTGATTCTGGCCTCGCACCTGAGCGCGCGGGCCTTCGGCGCGTGCATCGAGCAATCGATTCTGGTGGATCTGGGCAAAGCCATGGCCGTGGTCATGCTGCTCTACGCCACGCTGCGCTTCCAGGACCTGTGGGAGCGCGGAACCTTCGCCTATCTTCGCCAGCCGACCGTGGAGACCACGGCGTTTCTGCTCGAATGCCTGCTGGGAGTGGTCTTGCCCATCGTGCTGCTGCTCATCCGGCGGGTGCGCGAAGATCCCGAGGGATTGTTTGCCGCGGCCGTGCTGGTGATCACCGGCTTCCTGCTCAACCGCCTGAATGTGTCCGTGACGGGGCTTGAAGGCTGGGCGGGAGGCAGCTATTTCCCGCGTTGGACGGAAGTGGCGGTGTCCGTTTCCACCGTGGCGGCGGCCGTGTTCGCCTTTGGATGGGCGGTGCGCTACCTGAGCGTGTTCCCGCCGGCGCGGCCAAGTGACGGCAAAACGGGTGAGATCACCTCTGCACGCGCCGCCCGCGAGCTGAAACCCGCGACGAGGGAGGCGGAACTCGTGTCCCGGGCTTAGCGCCACAAGCCGCAGGGAGTGAGATGAAGATGACCCGCATGACTCACAGTCTCGCGATCAAGCTCACGGCGGGCGTGGTGGGCGGCATGGCGATACTTGCCGCGATATACGGCTACTGGAACCTGCGCCAGTGGCGGCAGTCGCAGCAGGAGATCATTTTCCTAAGCGCCGACCGCATCAATGACACCATCCGCCGCAGCATTCGATATTCCATGCTGCGCAATGAGCGGGAAGAGGTTTTCCATATCATCAACACCATCGGGCACGAGAACGGCATCAGCCGGATTCGCATCTTCAACCCGCAGGGGCAAATCAGTTTTTCGACGGACAACCGGGAGGTCGGCCGGTTTGTCGACAAGAAGGCCGAGGCCTGCTATGCCTGCCACGCCCAGGCGCAGCCCCTGGCGAGACTCGACCGGCCCGACCGCATGCGCATTTACACCGCGCGCGACGGCACACGCGTGCTGGGATTGATCCTCCCCATCGAGAATGAGCCCGATTGTTCCAACGCCGCCTGCCACGCGCACACGGCCGCAAATCAGGTTCTGGGCGTCCTGGACACCAACCTGTCGCTCGCCGGCATGGATCAGGCCGTGGCGCAGCATCGGCGGCAACTGGCGACCTTCAGCGTGGCCTCGCTGCTGGCGGTCAGCCTGTTCTCAACCTGGCTGATCTGGCGGACCGTTCACCGTCCCGTGCGCCGCCTGCGCGAGGGCACGCGCGCCGTGGCCGCGGGAAACCTGGATTATCAGCTCGCCGAATCGGGAAACGACGAGATCAGCGCCCTTGCCGCTTCCTTCAATCGCATGACGCGCGAGCTGAAAAAGGCGCAGGAGGAAAACCGCCGGTGGACCGACTCGCTTGAGCAGCGCGTGCAGCAGAAGACCGGGGAGCTGGAACGCGCCTATCGAATCCTCTCGCAGTCGGAAAAAATGGCCTCGCTCGGCAAACTCGCCGCCGTGGTGGCGCACGAGATCAACAACCCGCTGGCCGGCATCCTGACCTACAGCAAACTGGTTTCGCGCCTGGCGGACAAGGAGTGGACCGGCGGCGGCCGCGCCGGTGAAGCCAAAAGTTATCTGCAAATCATCGAGTCGGAGAGCCGGCGCTGCGGCGCCATCGTGAAAAACCTGCTCATCTTCGCGCGTCAGACTCCCATCAATGCGCAGAAAAACGATCTGAATGCCATCGTCGAGCGCTGCCTGCTGCTGGTGGGGCACCAGATGGCCCTTCAGGGAATCGAGTTGCAGAAGGCGCTGGCGAATCCGCTTCCGGCGCTCTACTGCGACGCGGGTCAGGTGCAGCAGGCGCTGCTGGCGATTCTCATAAACGCCGTGGAAGCCATGCCGCAAGGCGGCCGCCTGCGCGTTGAGAGCGCCTTCGACGCTGCGCATCGCCTGGGCCGCGTGACGGTGCGCGACGATGGCCCGGGAATTCCGCCCGATGTCATTTCGCACATCTTCGAGCCTTTCTTCACCACCAAGGAAGAGGGAAAGGGCACGGGGCTGGGCCTGGCCATCGCGCTTGGAATCGTGCAGCAGCATGGCGGGAGCATTGAGGTCGATTCCACGCCGCAAAAAGGGACGGCGTTCACCCTCATTCTTCCCGAGGAACCGCCGGCAACCATCGCCAGCGCGGCGTAAGGAAGTGGTTTATGAATCCGAAAGCCAGCATCTTGATTGTGGACGACGAAAGCGTCGTGCGCGACTCTTTGGGCAAATGGCTCGAAGAGGAAGGCTACAACATCGACACCGCGTCCAGCGCCCAGGAAGCGCTGCTGAAGCTTCCCCGCCAGCGCTGGGACCTGGCGCTACTCGACATCAAAATGCCCGGCATGGACGGCTTGGAACTGCACCGCAAGCTCCGCGAGGTTGATCCTGACCTGATCGTCATCATGATGACCGGCTACGCCGCCGTGGATACCGCCGTGCGCGCGCTTAAGGACGGCGCCTATGACTACATCATGAAGCCGTTCGATCCCGATGACCTGGCGCACCTGGTGGCGAAAGCTTTGGACCATCTCCGCACGCGGGCGGAAAACGTGCGCTTGCGCGAGACTCTGGAAGAAACGCAGGCCGTGGAATTGATCGGCTCCAGCCCGCCCGTACGCCGTGTGCTGGATAGTATTCGCACCGTCGCGCTGAATGACACTTCGGTGCTCATTTTCGGTGAAAGCGGCACGGGCAAAGAACTGGTGGCCCGCGCCATTCACAATTCCAGCCCCCGGCGCTTTATGCCCCTGGTGACGATCCATTGTGGAGCCCTGACGGAGACGCTGCTGGAAAGCGAGCTCTTCGGGCATGAAAAGGGCGCATTCACCGGCGCGCAATACCGCAAGAAAGGCAAGTTTGAAGTGGCCGAAGGCGGCACCGTCTTTCTGGATGAGATTGCGGACATCAGCCTGAAGACTCAAACCGACCTCCTGCGCGTGCTTCAGGAAAAGGAGATCACGCGCGTGGGCGGCAACCAGGCCATCAAAGTCGATTTCCGCGCCATCGCCGCCACCAATCGCGATCTGACCGAGTTGGTGAAGCAGGGGACGTTCCGTCCCGACCTCTACTATCGCCTGGACGTCTTTCGCATCGACCTGCCCCCGCTGCGCGAACGCGCGGAGGACATTCCGCTGCTGGCCGACCACTTCATCCGCAAATATTCGCGAGCCATGAACAAGCGCTTCACCGGCATCAGCCCCGCATCCCTCGATCTGCTGATGAAATACTCCTGGCCCGGCAACGTGCGCGAGCTGGAAAACGCCATCGAGCGCGCCATGGTGATCGGGCATGAGCCGGAAATTCAGCCCGCGGACTTCCCGCTACAGCTTTCCACGCCGCGAGCGCCGGAAACCGGCATGGCGCT
>JASIKV010000162.1 GCA_030049455.1 Terriglobia bacterium | reverse complement strand
AACAGCCCCATGCTGGCGCTCGAGTCAGGGCTGAATTTTCTGCGGATTATTTAGGGATATTTGCGCGAGTTGCGCAAATTTCGTGGCACGGCCATCGTGGCCGTGTCTGCGTCACGGGCTGGAAGCCCGTGCCACGATCATGCTCATCCACACTCTTGAAGTCATCGGCGGCCTCGGTCTCGCCTTCGGCGTGTGGTTCTGGTGGGCGTGCTCTCAACCCTGGTCCACATTTTTCCGCCCGGTGCTGATTCGGGGCCCGCGGGAAGGGAATCGCGTCACGCTGACTTTCGACGATGGGCCGGCGGAAGGCTATACCGAGCAGATTCTTGCCATCCTGCGCGAACACCGCGTGCCCGCCACTTTTTTCGTTTGCGGCAAAAACGTGGAGGAGCATCCCGACCTGCTGCGGCGCATCGTCGCCGAAGGGCATGAGGTGGGGAATCATACCTACTCGCACCTCTTCGCGTATTTCAAATCGCGCCGGCGCATGGCGGAGGAGATCGACCGCACGCAGGCAATTATCGAAAAGGTCAGCGGCCGACGCCCCGGAATATTCCGCCCGCCCTACGGCGCGCGCTGGTTCGGCTTGATGCCCACACTTTTGCAGCGCGGCATGCGCATGATTCTGTGGTCTGCCACCGGCTACGATTGGAAGAAGGACACGAAGGGCATCGTTGAGGCGGCGCTCCGCGAGCTGAAGCCCGGCGCCGTCATTCTGTTGCACGACGGTCACAACACGCGGCCACGCGGGGAAGTCGACCGGTCGCGCACCGTCGACGCCCTGCCCGCTATCATTGCCGGAGCCCGGAAGCGCGGCTATGCATTCGCGCCGCTCAGCGATTTCCTCTCCTCCGCGTGACAAGTCTTTCGAATCTATCCCTGTGGCATAATTGCAGCCTAGAGAACTTCCACGTATTTCCCGACCATAGGCATAACTTGCTTGGTTTCAATCACATAAGTATAGACCACTTTTAAGAAATAAACGAATACCGCACTGTTGGACCCTTGACAATAAGCTTCCATGATGTGGCAATTTGCCACACCAGTGTGCGCCATGATCCGCCAACACGAGGGCAATCTAAGCCCTTTTTCGACCATAACCAGCTTTAAAATCTATATATTACAAATATTTCAGAGCAAATCCCAATCTTGGCACTCACTTTGCCTTAAGCACAAGTTTAGGTTTTTGAGGCTATGGACAAGGTATTGATAGTGGATGACGACCAGGAAAGTCGCGAGCTGCTCTGCGAAGTATTGGAAAGCAGCGGTTACGCGACGCACGCTGTAGCGAATGGGCGTGAGGCGCGAGAAGTTTTGGACCGCGATGTTGGATACCGGGTTGTTATCGCTGACCTTCGCATGCCGCAGGAGTCCGGGCTGGAACTTCTTCAGAGTATACGCCGGCGGAATTCGCCACAGGAAGTCATTTTGATGTCCTCATTCATGACCGGCCCGGAGAAGCATGCCGCAAGGGAACTGGGCGCCCATACTCTGCTGGAGAAACCCTTTCAATTCGCGGAGCTGTTGCAGGCGGTTGCGGAACTCACGACGCACAATTCAATCTCTTCGTAAGCAGGTTGCAAGCTGCAGGTTACATTCAACTTTCTCAGATAAAGGAGCCAAGATGGACGTTTCACAAAAGGTGATCGAGATCATCGCACGCGAGCAGCATATGGACGTAGCCAAAATCTCGCCGGATTCGACCTTTGCAGAGCTGGGGATCGACTCGCTCGATGGTGTGAATATCCTTTTCGCCCTGGAAGAGGAATTCAAACTGGACATTCCCGACACGGTGGCACAGAACATGAAGAGCGTCCGCCAGGTTGTCGACAGCCTGACGCGCGTCATCGAAGGCAAAGACGTGTCGGACCTCGTGGCGATGGCCAAGGGCGAACCGACCGCCACGGTCTAAATCCACATTCGGGAAGGTGTCCATCGTGAGGAGAGTCGTCGTTACCGGCATTGGAGTCTTTGCTTCCTCCGGAAAAAGCGCAAACCAGTTTTTCGATACTCTGGCGCAGGGCCGCTCGGCGGTCCGGCACATTCAGCAATTTGATCCATCCCAACTCAGCGTGCAGATTGCCGCGGAGGTCCCGGATTATGATCCGCTGGCATACTTCCCCGCCAAGCGGCTAGACCTGCTCGATCGCTTCAGCCAGTTTGCGCTGTTGGCCGCCAAGGAAGCCATGGAATCGAGCGGGCTGCAATTGAAAGACCAGGAGCGCCCGCGCTTCGGTGTCGTGACGGGCACAGGCATGGCGGGCGCAACCACGTTTGACGCCGGCTACTTCAACCTTTACGCCAAGCAAGCCACTCGTCTGCATCCCTTCACGATTCCCAAGATCATGCACAATGCGGCCACCTCGCAAATCTGCATGGAATACGGCGCGCAGGGGCCGTCATTCACCACCGCGACCGCGTGCTCATCTTCCGGGCACGCCATTGGCGAGGCTTTTCACCTGATCAAGTATGATATGGCCGATGTGATGATGGCCGGAGGAAGCGAGGCGCCCATTACCTTCGGAATGCTCCGCACCTGGGAATCGGTGCGTGTGCTGGCCACGGGCAATGGCGATCCCAGCAAGGCCTGCCGCCCATTTTCCGCGGACCGTGAAGGGTTGGTGATGGGCGAAGGTGCGGCAATTGTTATGCTCGAAGAGTTGGAGCATGCACGCAGCCGTGGAGCGAGGATTTACGGAGAAATCTCCGGCTTCGGACTCAGTTCCGACGCCAGCCATATCACGCAGCCCTCCATTGATGGTCCCGCGCGGGCGGTGCGAATGGCTCTGGCGGAAGGCAAGGTCAATCCGGAGGAAGTGGATTACATCAACGCCCACGGGACGGGCACGCGCGTGAACGACGTCACGGAAACTCAGGTGATCAAGGATGTCTTCAAAGATCACGCCCGCAAAGTGGCCATCAGCTCGACCAAATCGATGCATGGACACGTCATGGGATCCACTGCCGCGCTGGAATTTGCCGTCTCCGTGCAAGCCATCGATCGGGGCGTCATACCCCCGACGGCGAATTACACAAAGCCCGACCCCGAGTGCGATTTGGACTACGTGCCCAATCAGGCGCGGGAGAAGCCCGTCCGCAACGCGATCTCCAATTCTTTTGCGTTTGGCGGATTGAACGCGGTATTGCTGGTGCGGAAGTTCGAGTAGGGAACAGGGAAGAGACCTCGGAGCCTCGCAATGATTCAAAAGCGCGTCTGCATTTTGACCCTCGGTGTGGGCTCAGGACACTTGCGCGCCTCAGAGGCCGTGCAACGCGCTTTGCGCGACAGCAGCGACCCGGTTGAGGTCAAGGTGATCGACGCGCTGGATTCCGCCCGCCGCTGGTTCCACTGGCTGTATGTCGATCCCTACTGGTGGATGCTGCGGAATGCGCCGTGGCTGTGGCGAAATTTATTTGAGCGCCGCCAGCGCAAACAGCATCGCTCGACCGCGCCGCATTGGGTCTTCCGGCGCGGCTGCCGCGAGGTTTTGCGCCAGGTTAAGAGCTTCGCGCCGCAACTGGTGATTGTCACGGAAATCGGCGCGGCGGAAATTGCCGCTCTGGGCCGCCGCGAGGGATGGTTCAACGCGCCCATTCTTGCCGTGCAAACCGACTTTCAAACCGAGCCTCCCTGGGTTCAGACGGAAATCGACGCCTACTGTGTCGCCAGTGAGGAAGCGCGCGCGCAATTGATCGGCTGGGGAGTCTCGCCCAATCGCGTTCTGCTGTGCGGCATTCCCGTGGACGCGGCATTCGCGCTTCCGTTTGACGACAAGGAACTGAAGCAGGCCTTGGGACTCGATCCGCGCCGGCCGGTGGTGCTGGTGATGGGCGGAGGAATGGGGCCCGTGCCGCTTGACCGCATGGTTGCAAGCCTCGAACTCTGTGGTTCGCCGCTTCAGGTGCTCGCCGTGGCCGGGCACGATGCCGCGCTGCGCCGCCGCCTGGAGTTTCTGAAGGGGAAGGTGGCGGTTGACCTGCACATCTTCGGGTGGACGGATAATGTGCCCGAGCTGATGGCAGTTTCCGACTTGCTCGTCACCAAGCCCGGCGGCCTGACCGCGGCGGAAGCCCTGACCGCCGGCTTGCCCATGGTCCTGACCCATCCGATTCCGGGGCCGGAGGAGCGGCACGTCCGATACCTGGAGCAAAAGGGAGTGGCGCTGCACGCTGAAACGCTGAATGACATCCCGCGCCTGGCGTCACGTCTGCTCGCTACGCCCGAAGAGCTGGCCGGAATGCGGCGGCGCGCGCGCGAATGGTCGCGGCCGGACGCTGCGCACGCCATCGCGCAGGTGGCCGTGGCATTGCTTGAGAAGGCCACGTATATCGATCTGCTCGCCACGCCTCCTCCGAGGTCGGGTGAGTCGGCCTACCTCATGTAGGGTGGTTTTTGTAGCGCGGGTGTCCCCACCCGCGAATTTGGAATCCAGAAATGACCCGCGGGTGGGGACACCCGCGCTACAACTCGAAACTCGGCCTTGCATCGAGTTTTGTTCTTATGATCAATCGCGTCCGCAAAATCGTTGAGCGCACCGTGGTGGGCGATTCCGTTCCCGCGCTGATTCGCTGGGGGAAACGCACGCCGCTTTCAGCAATTGAGAAGATTCGCCTGGATGCCTTTGGAGAAGTTGTCCGCTACGCGGCCGTGAACCAGAAATTCTTCGCGCGAAAACTGCGCGAACGTGGAATCGATCCGGCTCGCGTCCGCCGGCCGGAGGACCTGGGCGATATTTTCACCACTCCTGAGGATCTGCGCTCGCTCCCCGCCGGGGAATTTCTGTGCCGCGAGCCCGAACTGGTGTTTGAAACCACGGGAACCAGCGGCGGCCCCAAGCGCGTTTATTTTTCCTACGCCGAGCTCGACTTTGCCGCGCGCTACCAGGCCGCGGGGCTCTATGAAAATGGAGTGCGGCCCGGGGCGCGCGTGGTTTGCACGTTTGA
>JASIKV010000161.1 GCA_030049455.1 Terriglobia bacterium | reverse complement strand
CGGGTTTGGACTTCTGATTTAGAGCAATCGGCCCCGGGGCTGCTTCCGGATTTCCTGAGCGAAATCGGCGTCTCGCAGCGAATCACCACGCCCTCCATCGTGGTTCGCAGGAGTGTGTACGAAAAGCTGGGGGGATTCCGCAGCGAACTCTCCTCAACCGCCGACTGGGAAATGTGGACGAGGATTGCGGCGCATTTTCCAATCTGGTATGAGCCGCAAATCCTCGCGGCGTGGCGGGTTCATGCCGGCTCCAGGTCCACCATGGTTGTGAAGGCGGTCGAAAACGTGGGGGACGGCCTGCGCTGCCTCGCGGCCATTCGCCCGCTCCTGCCCGCCGGTCGAGCTGAGGCCATGCTACGCAAGGCCCGCGAGCGAATTGCGCTTCGTGCCATGGACGAAGCCGCAGCGCTTTGGAATGAGCGGGAATTTGCCCTGGCCCTTCGCCAGATCCGCGAGGGTTTGCTTTGCCGCGTTTCGCTGCGCGTCGTCAAATCCGTCCTGTTACTTCCCCTTCAAACTCGCATGCGGACGAAGCGCAAAAGTCCCCAGCCCAGGGATAATCGGAACTAAGGCGGCCGAGGGGTGGGGAAGATCAATCCAAGGGTCGAGGCAACTTGATGGGTGCGATCCAAACGATTGCGGGCGGCATGCTCGGCCTGATGGCCGCAATAGGAATGGGCTGCGGAATTCTCCGCCTGCTGGGTCCAATCCCCGGGCGCTACCGTCTTGCGGTGGCGTTGATTGGGGGCATTGCTTTTCTCGATTGGTCGGTGACAAACGTCCTCTTTCTCGGAGGCGGCGTTGGCTCGGTAAAGATGGTGGGACTGTTCTCAGCGGGCATAGGATTCGTCCTGCTGCTTGCTTCCTGGCGAAATGTGAAGACCCAACTTGTGCCCGAACTTGCCACCCGGGCGGGCCGCTGGTTTGCCGCATCCATCGTTATAATCGCCGGCATCAATCTACTTATTGCCCTCGCGCCTTCAACGAAAATCGATGAACTCCACTATCACATGCTGATTCCCCAGCGCATTTTGCAGGATGGGGGATTGCATCTCTACCGCCAGCCGTTCGAAGCCGCGATCTTTCCCCAGACGGCATACCAACTGGGACTCACGGTCGGACACGCTTTTGGTTTTCCTGAGGCTGGAAACGTTATGAGCTGGGGCATTGGCCTGGCGCTTGTTTTGCTGGTGGCGGGAGTGACGAGCGATGTCACGGGAAATTCGACTGCCGGCTGGATGACGGGAGCAATTTCCGCGGTGGGGCTATACCCCGCGGTTTGGTATGTGGCAAGCGGGCCGCAGGCGCTTGGCGACCTTGCCACGGTGGTTGCGTGCCTGCTCACTTTGCTGCCGGATTCTCAGGCAGGCGATTGGAAGCCGGGAACAAAGCTTACCGTGGTTTGTCTTGCCGCATACACGGCCTCATCAACAAAGATTTCGAACCTGCCCATGGATGCCGTCATCACTATGCTGGGTGTGTATCGTGCATCGCCTCATCTAGGCCGGCGGCGCGCCCTGGGAATTGCCTCTGCGGTTTGGACCGCGTTCTACGGCCCAATTCTGGCGTGGACCACAGTGCAGTGCGGGTCGCCTTTTGGTCTGGCGACGGCAGCGCTCTTTCACTCGCACTTTTTCGGCCCCGAGACGCTGGCCAAACTGGGATTTGCCAGAAGCGTTGGACCGCAGGGATTGTGGACTCACCTGAGCTGGCTGGCGCCGTCATTTTCCGCGGGCGTTGTAGCCGCATTTGTAATTGTTGGGATGGTGGCGGTTCGGCGCGGCGGCGCCTTTCGAATCGTCGCAGCGCTGGTGTGCGGACAAGGAATTTTGATTTTTTGGCTTCTTCCGCACGAGTTTCGTTTTCTCGGAGGGCTTGAATACGCGGTCCTGATTCTCGCCGCTTGGGAATTCTGGCCGTCGACACCCGGGAAGTGGCTCATTCGGAGAGCGTGGGTGGTGTTCATTGCGCTCTGCCTCCCCTGGCTCGCCGTACAGGTATATTACGCGCGCCCATTCCTGATGGTGGATGCAGGACTGCAAAGCCGCGCCGCGTTCCTGGAAAGATACGTGGCATTTGCGGATGACTTCCGCGTTCTCGACCGAGTTTTGCCCAAGGACGCAGTCCTGTACGTCGTGAACACTCGATTGCCCTCCTACTATGCGCCGCGTCCGGTCATCTTTACGCTTGAGGATCTCCGTGGCCGAAGGTCTGTCTATAGATTCACCGTCGGTGAGGACGCCCCTCCGGCCGATTCTTCGCTAGTATGCGCGGAAACGGTCTATCACAACGACCACGCGGTGATTGAGACGTACCGGACACCGGGAAGAGAGTCCCAGCACGGATCTGTTCGCCTGGAACATTGCACGGTCCGAGCTTCGGGGGAGCCTTAAGATTTCAACAATTCCACATCACCGGCGATTTCGATTGCCTCATGATAAGTGATGCTACAATGGCGTCGAATGCCCCGGAATTCCTCTCAACAAAGCTCAATGCTTCAGGACCCCGGTGCCGGGCCGACGCCTTCCCATGCGATTTCTCCCTTCATGGCCTTTGCAAGCTACTTCCTTTGCTGCCTGAGCTTCATTTGGGGTGTAACGCGCGTGCGAAATTACTGGGAAATGAGCCGCACGCACGGAGACAATCCCGCGTACTTGATGATTGCTCACGCCGCTGCGGAAGGCCGATTCGCGGGAGCAGACCTGCAAGGCGCTCGCCAGTTCTATCGGGGAACCGCATATTGCCTTGCGCTTGCCTCACTCCTTACCAGGGCGCCGGCGGAGCGCTGCCTGCCCATCCTGGGACTTATCTGCGGCGCTTTGGCCGTCTACTTTTGCGGCCGCCTTTGGGGATGGACGGTCGCGGCGCTTTTCGCGATCATTGGTGTTGAATATACACCGCAGGTGTGCTTCGGCAGTTGCGAGCCCTTCTTTGTCCTTTTCATTTTCGGTTCTCTATGGTTATGGAGGCGGCAGCGATTCATCGCTGCATTCATCCTTGCGGCGCTGGCCACGACGGTTCGTCCGACCGGAATCCTTCTTATCGTGGCGCTGGCGGGCGCGCTTGCGTGGCATCGCCGGTGGCGCGACTTAGGCTGGGGAGTGGGAGTGGCTGCTGCGCTGGGAATGCTCTATCTCACCCCACAGGTTTTATTGGAGAAAGACGCTTGGGCCCCGGTCAATGGCTATGC
>JASIKV010000160.1 GCA_030049455.1 Terriglobia bacterium | reverse complement strand
GCCGGAAGATCTCGTTCGCCGTAAGGTGAGCCGATACTTTCACCTGCTGGCCCAAAAAGCGCTCCGCCGCGGGCGTTGCCAGCACCAGACGGTCCTGCTGGTCGAAGAGCAGAAGGCCGTCGCTGAGATTGCTGAAGAGGTGATCGAGGTCTTCCTGCAGTCGCACGAAGGCCGCCTTCTCGCCGCGCATTTGCTCGCCCAAAAGGTGGAGCTTCGATGAAAGAATGCCCCACTCATCGCTGCGCTTGAGCTTCACGGATTCGGAATACTCGCCGCGCGCCAGCAGGTCAACGCTTTGGGATATATTCTCGAGCGGCCGCAGCACCAGGAAGGAAACGACACCGGCTGAAAGGGTGGCGAAGATGATGGCAACGAGCGAAACTCGCAACGCCTTGAAAAGGTCCGGCCCGATCTCCTTGCCGAGAAATACCGTCGAGACCCCCACGCGCACATCCCCCAGCGGGTTTTCACCCAGAGCGACGGGCAGCGTGACCTCGTAGATGTGCGGCGCGCCGAAAACCTCCCGGAGTTGACGAAGCATTCCCGCTCCCAGCAGCCGGGAATAGGGCGGGGCGGGCGTCAGATGAGTCCCCGCGTCATACCGATCGCTCACCAAAACCGCCAGGTTCGTGTCCGTGATGGCAACGTAATCGACCGACCCCGAATACGCCACGGCGGATTCCATCCCCGACTTCAAGCCCGGGTCTGAGGCCAGGCGCGATTGCACAACCTCGCGAAGCGCCTGAGCGTCTTGCGGGGTTTCACCCACGGGCATGAGCGTGCCCTTCAGAGCTGTGTAGGCCTGGTAGTAAATCTGGTGGGCGACATAATCGCCTTTGGTCTGAACTTCCAGCAGGGCCTGATGGATCAGGTTGGAGATGTAGACCCAGGAGGTGACCACCACCACCGCCAGGACCAGCAGGGTGATGAGCGCAGTGAGTTTAGCTTTGAGGCGCAGCCTCATACTCTTTCAGCTTATTGTGAAGGGTTTTTAGACTGATTCCCAGCATTTCCGCCGCACGCGTCTTGTTGTTGTCCGTGAAGGCCACCGTCTCCAGAATCAACTTGCGCTCGGCTTCCGACACGGACATTCCCGGCTGCAAGCGCAGGCCGTCGCCCTGCCCCGCCACCAGGGTCTTGCCGAAGTCGGGCCCCAGGTTTTCCTTCCCCAGAGTTTCGCCCGCGCAGGTCACCAGCGCACGCTCCAAAACGTTGCGAAGCTCCCGCACGTTGCCCGGCCAGGGGTAGTGTTGCAGGGCCTCGAGTGCGCCTGCGGAGATGTTCTTCACCGTGCGCCCATGTTTGCGGTTCAAGTTTTCGATCAGCGCCGCTGCCAGGTCCTGCAGGTCCTCCAGATGCGCGCGCAGGGGCGGCATGGAAACCTGCACGACGTTCAGGCGGAAATACAAGTCGCGGCGCAGCTGCCCCTCGGCCACGGCCTGCTCCGGCACCTTATTGGTGGCGGCCAGAACGCGCACATCAACGGAAATTTCCGATTTGCTGCCGAGCCGGCGCACCTTGCAGTCCTCCAGCACGCGCAGCAGCTTGGCCTGCGTCGCCATGGGCATCTCGCCGATTTCGTCCAGCAGCAGCGTTCCGCCGTCGGCCAGCTCAAAGCAGCCGATGCGCCGTTCCACCGCGCCGGTGAACGCACCCTTCTCATGCCCGAAGATTTCGCTTTCCATCAATGACTCAGGAATGGCCGCGCAGTTTACGGCGACGAAGGCTTTCCCTTGGCGCGGGCTGAGCTCATGAATCGTCCGCGCCGCCAGTTCCTTGCCCGTGCCGCTTTCGCCGGTAATCAGCACGGAAGCGCTTGAGGGCGCCACCATGGAAATCAAGCGCATTACTTCCTGCATGGGCGCCGAGCTGCCCACCAGGCTGCCCAGCACGCCCAAATCGCGCAGGCGTCGATGCGCCACCTCCAACTGCCGCTCGCTCTCCTGCCGCTCCAGACAGTTGCGCAACTCCACCTGAAGGCGCTTTGGGTCAACGGGCTTTTCCAGAAAATTGTAGGCGCCCAGTTTGGTGGCTTCCACGGCTTCTTCAATCGTTCCCTGGCCCGTCAGCATGATGAAGCGAATTCCGGGGCGTGACTCGTGAAGCTGGCGCAGCAATTCCATGCCCGTCACCTGTGGCATGCGCAGATCGGAAATAACCACGGCGGGATTGAATGCTGAAATTCTTTCGAGAGCTTCAGCGCCGTCGCCCGCCGCCTCGGTTTCATAGCCCCAGGCGCTCAGCAGGTCGCGCAAGCCCTGCCGCGCGTGCGGATCGTCTTCCACCACCATGATTTTTCCCAGCTTGGGCACGCCTGGAACCTCCGGCCTGAAAATCTATTATACGCCTACGGGATTTTTCCAGGCGGCCGTAGCGTGCCCGCCGTGGCACGGAGGTCCCGCCCGTGTCCGGACATGGCCAGGATGGCCATGCCACATCTCCCGTCGCGCGTCTTGCGGCTTTTCTTGCCGGTGTGTTAACTTCGTAAATCCGGGGTTTTGCGGATATTTCTTCTGTGCAAGAGGACGAATGATTCTCACCCTGGCGGGACGCACTCCCCGCGTCGCTGCATCCGCTTACATTTCGCCCAGCGCCG
>JASIKV010000159.1 GCA_030049455.1 Terriglobia bacterium | reverse complement strand
GCAGCATCCTCAAACTGGTAACACGACCAGGTCAGGTGGAAGGGTGCGTTCAATTCACAGCCGCGCCGCACGATCTCACTTTTCTGCAAATGAATGACCGGTGTCAGGATTTCTAGATGTGTCTCCGGTTTGGTTCCCGCGAGGATGAGGCGATTGAACGCGTCATAGTAATCCGGGCGGCAATCGGGATAGCCGGAACTGTCTTCCGCCACGGCCCCCACAAAAATTTTTTGCGCCCCCAGGACTTCTCCCCATGAAACTGCGATGGAAATGAAATGCGCATTGCGGAACGGCACATAGCTGGAGGGAATTTCCAGCCGTTCCAGATTCGCTGACTCCACTAGAATTCGGGAATCGGTCAGACTTGACCCGCCAATCTGCTTCAGGTGATCGAGCCGGCAGACCATGCGCTGCTCGGCGTGGTAGAAATCCGCAAGCGCTTTGAAGGCTCGAAGCTCGCGAGCCTGGGTTCGCTGTCCGTAATCCACATGCAGCATCGCGAGACGATAGTCAATGTTGGCGATCGCCGTCGTGACGCAACTATCCATTCCGCCGCTGGCGAGGATGATTGCCAAAGGTTTGTCCTTGGCCCTTTGTCCGTTGTCCTTCGCTGCCATCGCGCTTTCCATCATAAAACTCTTAACGATCAGGAATTGTAGGGGCAGGGCTTGTCCCTGCCCTTCATTCCAGCCGCATCCGAAAGGGCACCCGCAAGGGGTGCCCCTACGCTTACACTCCCCGGGCCTCCGGGTCCCAAATGAACTTGTGAATCTGCAGGCCCAGGCGAACCTTCAATCCGTCGCGCAGAATCCAATCGGCAAGCTGGCGTGGCGGCAATTGGCCGAAGGCCGGTGAAAGGATGATCTCCTGCACGCGATTTCGCAAATCATGCTCGGCCATAAAGCCGCTCGCAAAGCGAAAATCACTCTCGTTGGCAATCACAAACTTGATTTGGTCTTTCTGGTCGATCGAGTTCAAATTATCGAGACAAAAAGTCCCACCCTCGCCGCTGCCGGGACATTTTACATCCAGGACTTTTACCACTTCGCGCGGCAAGCGCCCGATATTGCGCTCGCCACTCGTTTCAACCAGCACTTTGAATCCCTCTGCCAGCAAATTGTCGGTCAGGGGATAGACGTCGTCTTGAAGGAGCGGCTCGCCGCCCGTCAGCTCCACCAATTCGCCACCCAGTTGTTGGACCCGCGCCATGACTTCACCTACGGTCATCTTCTGTCCGCCATGGAATGCGTAGGCTGTGTCGCACCAGTGGCAACGAAGGTTGCAGCCGGTCAAGCGAATAAAGACACAGGGCAATCCCGCGAAGTTGCTTTCGCCTTGTATCGACTTGAAGATTTCGGTGATGACCATTCGTTTGAGGGACCTGCTGCGTGCCAGTCCCTATCGCATCTTACTCCATTTTAGCAGAGCCGATTCGCACTGGGACCCTTCGTCAAATCTCAATTAAGTACTTCCCCCCCAACTAAGCGGTTTACGCGTCAGAGTGGTACTTCTGTCACAGTACCTCGGGTGGATTCCCATTTTCCTTGCTTCGTCCTACCCTGCTGAGCTTAAGGGAGATTCTTCCTGGTCGATGGCAATGGCAGGGGAACAAACATTGGCACCCTGATTGCATCGAAAGGTGTAGTGGAAAGGGAGCACACAATGCTTAGCCACGAAGAGCTTGAAAAAATCCGGGAAGAGCGGGAAGTATTTGAAACCTGGCGTAGCTACTCAAGGCACGTAGTTGCTCACCTTCTGGAGGCCTGCTCCGTCTGCGGGACGGTCCGCGAGAAGGACGAATTGTCCCGCTGCCGTTGGTGCGAGGACACCTACGTTTGCAAGCAGGGTGTTTGTGCCCAGAAACACCAGGCGGAATTGCATCCCGCCGTCGCCTTCTGGACCTGGTAAGGAAACCGGTTCCCGAGGGTGAATTTCGATGGGCGCGGAGGCCTTGCAAACGAATTTCCAGCTTCCTTATCTTTCCAATCGCGCCTTGCTACTTCGGACGATACGTGGCTGAGGTCGTATCCGTCTCCCAAATGGTCACCGCGCTCACCCGCAAGCCCCGCTGCTCCACCGGCGCCTGAAGCTCATCGCAGAAATACTTGGCAATGTTCTCCGCCGAGGGGTTCAGCTTATCGAACGGCGCCAGGTCATTTAGAAAGCGATGGTCCAGGCGCTCCACCAGACCTTTAATGTTCTTTCGCACCTCCACGAAATCCATCAGCAGCCCGGCGGAATCAAGCTCCTCACCGGCAATTGCCAACTGGACTTTGTAATTGTGGCCGTGAACGTTTTCGCACTTGCCCTTGTAGCCGCGAAGTGCGTGGCCGGCCGCGAATGTGTACTCTACCGAAACCTCGAACATGGAAACCTCGTAATCATCCCTGAATCTTCATTCTCGCATGAAGGCCTTTACGTCTTCCAGCCGATTCGTCTTGCGGTAAGGCGGAAGGCTCTCGAGAAAAATGCGCCCGTAAGGCATTCGCACCAGCCGGTGGTCCAGCATGGCGAGGATTCCGCGGTCCGTTTCGCTGCGAATCAGCCGGCCGAAACCCTGCTTCAGGGTGATGACCGCCTGCGGCACCTGGTAATCGGTGAAGGCGTTGCCGCCCTCTTCGTTGATTTGCCGGATGCGCGCAGCCGTCACCGGGTCGGTAGGGACGGCAAACGGCAGGCGATCGATCACCACGGCGCTCAGTTGCTCGCCCTGCACATCCACGCCCTGCCAGAATGAGCTGGTTCCGAACAACACGGCGTGCGGCGTAGATCGGAAGCGATCCAGCAATTCCGTGCGCGGCATCGAACCCTGAATCATCAGGGGAAAACGCAGGTGCGGCCGCAGCCGTTCGTAAACATCCCGCATCTGCGCGTGGGAAGTGAAAAGCACGAACGCCCGGCCATGCGTGGCCTTCAGCAAGTGCACGATTTCTTCCGCCGCCAGGTGCGCAAAGTCCGGCTGGCGCGGATCGGGCAAGTGCCCGGGCGTGTAGAGCAGGGCCTGATGGGCGAAATCGAAATGCGATTCAAGAATCCGTTCCTTGGCGTTTTGCACGCCCAGGCGCCGCTTCAGGAAATCGAAGCTTCCGCTTACGGCCAGGGTCGCGGAGGTCATGATCACGGTCTCAACTTTTTCAAACAGCCGCACGCGCAGAAGCCCGGAAACGTCAATGGGCGTGGCCTGGATAAACACTCCGCGCCCGCGCCGCTCCCACCAGTAAACCATGTTGGGTTCCCGGCCTTCCATAACCAGTTCGAAAGCCGCGCGCAGCTCCACGGCCCTCCGTCCGAGATTGTTGATTTCCTCCGGCCGCTCGGGCAGGCGGCTCAATTCGGTCTGGAGAAGCATCAGGGCATTGGTCAGGGCTGAATACGCGCCGCGATGGACCTCCAGAAAGCTCTCGCGATGGTCAAAGTTTGATCGGCCTTCATGGGCAGGGAAAAGTTCGAAAAACAGATCGGCCCGGCGGCGCAGCTCGCCCACCGCGCCCAGAATTTCGTTGCTCCTGATGCCTTTCATGCGCAGCGTGGCTTCCGTGTCGCGCGCCAGCTCCTCCACGCGGTAGTTGCTGACTTCTACGCCGAAGTATTGCGTTGCTACGTCTTCAATCTCATGCGCTTCGTCGAATACCAGCGCGGCGTAATCCGGCAGTAGCGAGGCGTATTCCCTCTGTCGCAGCGCGAGATCGGCGAAAAACAGGTGGTGGTTCACGATGAGCAAGTCGGACTCCGCTGCGCGCTGGTGCATCTGGGTGATAAAGCAGCGCTCAAATTCGCGGCACTTCTGTCCCGTGCAGGTTTCGCTTCGCGCATCGACTTTCTTCCAGAGCTCGCTTGCGTCGGGCAGCCAGCGCAGCTCGGCGCGGTCGCCGGTTTCTGTGCGCTGCTCCCACTCGCGCAATTTCGGGTATTGCTCCACCTGCCCCATGCCGTCGAGGACGGGTTGCTTCTCAATGTCGTAGAGCTTCTGACGACAGAGATAGTTCTGCCGCCCCTTCATCAGCGTCACGCGCATCTGCGGGAACATTTTCTTGAGGAAGGGAACGTCTTTGTAAAAGAGCTGCTCCTGAAGGTTCTTCGTACCCGTGGAAATGACCGTGCGCAGTCCGCTGCGCAACAGCGGAACGAGGTATGCCAGGGTTTTTCCCGTTCCCGTGCCGGCTTCGACAATCAGATGCTGGCGATTCTCCAGCGCCGCGGCCACGCTCTCCGCCATTTCGAGTTGGCCGGGCCGGAACTCGTACTTTGGATGATGCCGCGCCAGCCATCCGCCGGGCGCGAATACCTGGTCGAGGGTCAACTTTTCCGCCGTCTTCGGATTGCTGTTGGCCATAGGGAAGGGCATTGCCATTATGCCTAGGAATTGCGATTCGGGAAAGGCGCTTGCGAATTGTAGCGCGGCTGTCCCCAGCCGCGGCCGAATGCCATGGGCGGGTATGCGATGCCCGCTACTCTCCCCTTGGGACGTGGCGGCCCGGGCGGGGATATCCGCGCTACAATCGACGCTCCCCCGCCATGGATTCTCTTTCCGGCAGGCGGGAATTGGGTTTATGCTATGCAGTCTTCACCGGAGGCTTCAGATGAACAATCGCCGTCACCTCATAACATGTATTCTTGCCATGTGCGCGTTTGCCGCCCTTGCCAGCGCGCAGAAATATTCGCCGACTCTTTATCAGGAGATGCGCTGGCGTCTGATCGGCCCCTTCCGCGGCGGCCGCACGCGCGCGGCCACGGGCGTGCCCAGCCAGCCAAGCGTCTTCTATATCGCGCAGGTGAATGGCGGCGTTTGGAAGTCGACTGACTATGGCCGCACCTGGAACCCCATCTTCGACGATCAACCCACTCAGTCGGTGGGAGCCATCGCGGTCGCGCCTTCCGATCCCAATATTGTCTACGTGGCAAGCGGCGAGGGTTTGCAGCGCCCCGACCTTTCTGTGGGTGACGGAATCTACAAATCCACCGACGCGGGCAAAACCTGGACGCACCTCGGTCTGCGCGATGGCCAGCAGATTCCTACGCTTGCCATCGATCCGCGCGACCCCAACAAGGTGTTCGCCGCCGTGCTCGGTCATCCCTACGGCGCAAACGAAGAGCGCGGAATCTTTCGCTCCACGGACGGCGGCCAAACCTGGCAGAAAGTTTTGTACAAGGATGAAAACACCGGCGGCTCCGACGTTGAAATCGATCCTTCGAATCCCGATGTGCTCTATGCCTGTCTGTGGCGGGCGCGCCAGGGGCCGTGGGAGGACGGAAATTCCTACGGCGGCGCAGGCGGGGGGATTTTCAAGTCCACCGACGGCGGCACCACTTGGAATAAACTCTCAGGCGGTTTGCCGGAAGACCTTGTTCAAGCCTACGTCGCCATCGCGCCGAGCAATCCGCAGATCGTTTATTCAAGCCTGGCGGTCACACGCGGCACGCACATTTTTCGCTCCGATGACGGCGGCGAGCACTGGACACAAACGACCACGGACGCGCGCCCATCCGTACGCATCGGCGGCGGTGATCTTGCCGTACCCCGCGTCGATCCGAAAAATCCCGATGTGATTTACACCACCAGCACGGTCACCTGGCGCTCGAAGGACGGCGGAAAGACCTGGACGGGCATTCGGGGCGCGCCCGGCGGCGATGATTACCAGAATATGTGGATCAATCCCAACGACCCCAACACCATTCTGCTGGTCAGCGACCAGGGCGCCATCGTTACAGTGAACGGCGGTGAAACATGGAGCTCCTGGTATAACCAGCCGACCGCGCAGTTCTACCACGTCATCACCGACAATGAGTTCCCCTATCG
Source organism: Terriglobia bacterium (assembly GCA_030049455.1). Classification (GTDB taxonomy): domain Bacteria; phylum Acidobacteriota; class Terriglobia; order UBA7540; family UBA7540; genus Bog-366. Next base: position 25,512 of record JASIKV010000159.1, on the reverse strand, counting down.
CGTCTACGGCGGGCAGCAGGAGAGCGGCTCCGTCGGCACGTCGAGCCGCGGCAACGATGGCGAAATCACCTTTCGCGATTGGCATCCGGTCGGCGTGATCGAATACGGGTACGTCGCGCCTGACCCTCTGCATCCGCGCTACGTCTACGGCGCCGGCCGCACTGAGGTTTCAAAGTTCGATTGGGTTACGGGGCAGGTGCAGGACGTTACGCCCATCATGATGCGCGGCGGGAACTACCGGACCGACCGCACGGAGCCGGTTATGTTTTCGCCCGTCGATCCACACATCCTCTACTTTGCCGCAAACGAATTGTTTCAGAGCAATGACGGCGGAGTGTCGTGGCGCACCATCAGCCCGGACCTTACGCGGGAGCATCCGGGAATCCCCGCAAGCCTTGGCGACCTGGCATCAAAGGACCGGAACGCCGCGCGCGTTCGTGGCGCAATTTATGCGCTCGCGCCTTCCTTCAAAAATATCAACACCCTCTGGGCCGGGACCGACGACGGCCAAATCTGGATAACGCGCGACGGAGGTAAAAACTGGAGCAACATCACGCCCCCGGAATTAATTCCCTGGAGCAAGGTAACGCAAATTTCCGCCTCGCATTTTGACGACAGCACGGCGTACGCTTCCGTCAGCCGCTTTCGAATTGACGATCAGCATCCTTTCATCTATCGCACGCGTGACGGGGGCAAAACCTGGCAAAAAATCATTGACGGACTGCCGGACTTTGGTCCGGTTGACACGGTGCGCGAGGATCCGGAGGTCAAGGGCCTGTTGTTCGCGGGCACGGAGAACGCCGTGTGGGTTTCATTTGACGCGGGTGATCACTGGCAGTCGCTGCAATTGAACCTTCCTCATACCTCCATGCGGGATTTGTGGATTCACAACGACGACTTGCTGGTGGGGACGCACGGCCGCTCGTTCTGGGTGCTGGATGACATCACTCCCCTGCGCCAAATCGCTTCCGCTTCCGGTGCGGACGTTTATCTGTTCAAACCCGCGTCCGCTTACCGGGTCCGCCGCGATACGAACACGGATACGCCGCTGCCTCCGGACGAGCCCGCGGGGCAGAATCCTCCCGATGGCGCGGTCATTGACTACTCTCTGGGCGCTGGTGTGACGGGCCCCGTCACATTCGAAATCCTGGACAGCGCTGGCAAGAAAATTCGGCGCTTCTCGAGCGCTGACAAGCCGCCCTTCACCCTGGAGTCGCTGCGGGAAACACTCGGCGTGCCGACCTATTGGGTGCGCATGCCCTCAATGCTCTCAACCGAGCCGGGAATGCATCGATTCGTGTGGGATTTGCGTGAAACTCCGCCGCAGTCGTCGGGTTACAACTATCCGATTTCGGCGGTGCCGCACGATACTCCGCGAGAGCCGCTGGGCCCGAACGTTTTGCCGGGCAAATACATCGTGAAGCTTACGGCGGACGGCAAAACCCTGACGGCCCCATTGACCGTGTTGATGGATCCGCGCGTGCCCACGCCCGCCGCGGACCTGCGCCAGGCTCATAATTTTGAAACGCGCCTCGCGGCGATGATGAATGAGACCTTTGACGCGCAGGCGGAACTGAAGGCGCTCGATCAGCAACTCGACGCACTCTCCAAGCAGGCGAGCGGCGCTGTCGCCGATGCGGTCAACGCACTCCGCAAGAAGGCGTCGGCGCTGGCCGGTGCGCGCGGGGGAGGCTTCTTCGCTCCGCCGTCGCCTGAGCCGTCCATTTCCCGCGCCGCGGGTGAAGTCGGCGGTCTGTATACCCAGGTGAATCACGTTGACGCCGCGCCCACGGCGACCCAAACCGCTGCGTTCTCGGCCGCGCAAAAGGACGAAGCGGATGTAATCGCGCGCTGGAAAGCCATCAAATCAACGGACATTCCCGCGCTCAACAAGCAGTTGGGTGGAGCCGGACTTTCGGTGATTAAGATTGAGGTGAAACCTGAGCCGGCGTCGGAATCGGAGGACGAAGAGTAGAGGTCCAGGGCGGGCGTCCCGCTATAGCGCCGACCGCTGATTTTGCGGTCTGCGGGTTTTCCGTTAGTTATTCTGTCAGGCACCACAAAAAACGCGAACCACAAAACCGGCGGTCCGCGCTACAAATTCAGTTCATCACGCCATTCTGTTATTCTCAAGGAGATGGCCTCCACTCTCCCTCGCATCGTGATTCTCGGCCGGCCCAATGTGGGCAAGTCCACGCTATTCAATCGCCTCTGTGGCCAGCGCCGGGCGCTGGTGGGCGATGAACCCGGGATGACCCGCGACCGCCTTTACGCGCTCGCCGAATGGCTGGGAAAACCCTTTGAGGTGATTGACACCGGCGGAATCATTCCCACCGACAAGGAGCTGATTCCGGTGGAAATCCTTCGCCAGGCGAAGAAAGCCATCGAAGAAGCCGCCCACTTGATTCTGGTAGTCGACGGCCGCGAAGGCGTGGTGCCGCTCGACGAAGAACTGGCGCAACTCCTTCGGCGCACAGGCAGGCCATTGTCGCTGGCGGTCAACAAGGTTGACGCCGAGCAGCACGCGCCACTAAGTGCGGAGTTTCACCGTCTGGGAATCAAAGACGTCTTCCCAATTTCCGCCGAGCACGGTCTGGGCGTTGACGATTTGCTGGACCACATAACCGCGGATTTCCCATCGGCGCCAACCAGCACCGACGAAAAAACGGAAACAACGCCCGCCGATGAATCCGTGGTCGGTTCGGCCGAATATCCCATCAACGTCGCCATCATCGGCCGTCCCAACGTGGGGAAGTCCACTTTGTTGAACCGGCTGATGAATGAGGAGCGCGCAATTGTCTCAGCCATTCCCGGAACCACGCGCGACGCTGTGGACGCGGAGCTGGAGCGGGACGGCCTGCACTTCCGATTTGTGGACACGGCGGGAATCCGGCGGAAGGGAAAGACCAAATTGCTGGCTGAGAAACTGAGCGTCATTCAGGCGCGCAAACACCTGGAGCGCGCGGACGTGGCGCTGCTGATTCTGGACGCGCAGGAGGGGGTGACGGCGCTCGACACGCACATTGGCGGATACGCTCACGAAAGCCGCCGCTCCGTCATCATCGTCGTGAACAAGTGGGATGCAATTCGCAAAGGTCCCGCCACCACTCAGGACTTTACGCGCAAGATTCGCGAGGGAATGAAGTATCTGGACTACGCGCCCATCGTTTTCATCTCCGCACTTCGCGGGCAGCGGGTTGGGAACCTGTTGCAGGCCATTGTGCAGGTTGCCCAAAGCCGCCGGCTGCGCATCAGCACGTCAGAGATGAACCGATTCATGGAGGAAGTTGATTTCGACCGAGTGACCACGCCGGCGGGCAAACCCACGCGGGTTTTCTACATGACCCAGGCGGGGGTGGCGCCGCCCATCTTCATCGCCTTCACCAATCGCTCGGGCAAACTGCATTTCTCCTTCGAGCGCTTCCTTGAGAACCGCATTCGCGAAAGATTCGGGTTCGCAGGAACCCCCATCGTGATTAGGACCCGGGCGCGCCGATAGCCCACCTTGCGGGGAGGTTATTTCTCTGCACTCGGATACAACTCTTACGCCCAACAAAGAGTCATAGGTTCTTTACGAGCTTTCACCCTGCGGGGGTGGAATGATATACTCGTAATGTCATTCCGCGTAGTAATTCAGGGGGCAATCAGGTCATGCCGGAACTCTTCCGCTGGTTCCAGATGGAGGTCACGCCTCATGTCGTGGGAAATGGGTGCCATCCGCGTCATATTTGTCATCATAATTACCGCCGCAGCAATCCATCTTCATCCCTTTGGTTACTCCAAATCGGAATCCGCCGCCTTGGGCCTAGCCCTGGGGATGTTCTTCGTTTTCTTTGAAGTGCGTCTGGAAAGAGCCAGCCTGAAGCGGCTGATGGGTGCGGCTTTCGGCTCGATCCTGGGCATTCTGGGTGCGGTCATGATCAGCCACCTGCTGGCCATGACGGCCATTGACAAGGCGGTGAACTCGTTTTTCCAGGTCACCCTGCTTCTGTTGATGGCGTACGTCGGTCTGGTGCTGGGCGCCAACAAAGGCGATTTGCTGAATCTCGCTGCGCTGGGCGGACTTTTCTCCGCGGAAAAGCCGACGCGCAAGAATTTCAAAATTCTGGATACCAGCGTCATTATCGACGGGCGCATCGCGGACGTTTGCGACACCAGCTTTATCGACGGCACATTGATCATCCCGCAATTCGTTCTGCGCGAGCTGCAATTGGTGGCGGATTCTTCCGATCCGTTGAAGCGCAATCGCGGGCGCCGGGGGCTGGACATTCTTCAGCGCATGCAGAAGATGAGCAACATTTCGGTGCAAATTGTCGAGGAGGATTTCCCCCAGCTTCGCGAGGTGGACCTGAAACTGATCGAACTGGCGCGCGCTTACGAAGGGAAAATCGTCACCAATGATTTCAACCTCAACAAAGTCGCGCAGCTTCAGGGCGTTCCGGTGCTTAACATCAATGATTTGGCCAACGCGCTCAAGCCCGTCGTACTGCCCGGCGAGGTTATGCGGGTGTTCATCCTGAAGGAAGGCAAGGAATATAACCAGGGTGTTGCGTATCTGGATGACGGCACGATGGTGGTGGTGGACAACGCCAAAAAGATGATCTCCAAGACCATCGATATTTCCGTAACCAGCGTCTTGCAGACCACCGCCGGAAAAATGATTTTTGGGAAGTACGATGAGCGGCGCGTGATGGCGGAGGCGGTTCATCAGTAGACGTTCCGCGGCCAGGCGCGCATACTCGGATCGTCGAGGCGACGGAGAGCAGAAACGCTCCGTCGCTCTTTTTTTCGTCGTTCGAGTGTCGTGACCTGAGAACGGGTTACGGACTTCTGAAGGCTTCTTATGAGTGTTTTAGCTATCATTCCTGCGGCCGGATCGGGCTTGCGTATGGGCGGAGCAACGCCCAAGCAGTTTCTTTCCCTTGAGGGCGTGCCGATTTTCGTTCATACGCTCAGGAAATTCGCTGCTTCCGATGCCATTGACGAAATCTTTCTGGGTCTGCGCCCAGAGGATATGGACCGGGCTGCGAAAGAAATCGCTACGGAACATTTTTTAAAGGATGTGCGGCTGATTGCAGGCGGGGGGTCTCGCCAGGAGACGGTGGTCCGATGCCTGAATGAAGCCCCGGCGGGCACGGAAGTTGTGGCAGTGCATGATGCCGTGCGCCCGTTTATCGAACTTACGCTGATTCGCCACGTGGTTGACGCCGCGCGTCTGGACGGCGCTGCGATTCTGGCAATTCCCAGCGTGGACACGGTCAAAAAAGTCGAGCGGCAAGTTATTTCGGGTACGATTCCGCGTGAGCGCATCGTTCTGGCGCAAACGCCGCAAGCGTTTCGTTATTCGATTTTGCGGCAGGCTTTTGACCGGGCGCTCGCGGAGGGGTTTTATGGCACCGATGAGTCGAGTCTGGTAGAGCACGAAGGCCATGAGGTGAGGGTGTTGATGGGATCGGACCGCAACATCAAAATCACCAAGCCCTCGGATCTTCCCTTGGCGCGTCTCTACATTGCCCAGGAGCGCGAGAACGCCCGGGATGAGGTCTAAATCGGAAAAGATGAAGCGACTGCGCCGTTCGCAAAAACCTCAAAACCAACCCGCGGATTCTCCGCAGTGGCGCGTGGGTATCGGCAACGACCTGCACCGCCTGGCGCCTGGGCGCAAACTGATTCTGGGCGGAGTGCGGATTGCATTCGACCGTGGACCGGTCGGCCATTCCGACGGCGACGTGCTGGCCCATGCAGTTTGCGATGCCCTTTTGGGGGCGGCGCGATTGGGTGACATCGGGCGTCACTTTCCCAACACCGCTCCAAAATGGAAAAACGCTCCCAGCCTGCATTTTCTGCAGCATGTGCGTGAGTTGCTTGACGCTGCCGGATATCGGATTGTAAACGTTGACGCGACCGTGGGTTTGGAGCGGCCCAAACTCGCGCCGCACATCGGGGACATCGAGAAAAAAGTGGCGAGCGCCTTGGCCCTAAAGCCCGGTCAGGTGAGCGTTAAAGCCAAATCCGGTGAGGGGCTAGGTGCTGTGGGGCGGGGTGAGGCGATTCGAGCCGACGCCGTCGCCTTAATCGAATTTTGAGCATCATGCGTCCCTGCCTGGGCGGGACATGGGTTGCTCCTATGCGGCGCTTAAGGGGATTTTATAGGTAAAAATGCATTTACATATAAACCCTCTGGCCGAATGTGGCATCATAGCAGTTGAATTATCAGGCGATTCCAGGGAATTCGACCCAGGCGTAAGGAAATAAGGAGACAAAATGGCAGAAAATGATCCAACCTCGATGTTTGGCCTGAATGATGCGCCAACTCGACGCACGGCCACCCCCGAGCAGGCGTCTGCCGCGCCCCAACCCCTCGCCCAGCCGCAACCTGGCGCCCCGCAGTACGTTTTGGTCCAGCAGGCTCCCCAGGCGGCACCGGCGGCAGGGGGCGGAAAAGGTCTGGTTTGGCTTGTGGCCGTCCTCGCCCTCGTTTCGGCCGTGAACTTGGTAATGGCGTTTATGGCGCGCAGCCAGTTTAACGACTACGCTTCAAAGCAAGCTGACGCGACGAACCTGCTGACCCGGCGGCTGGACTCAACGGATGAACGCTACGCCCAGTTGCGTGGACAACTCCAGGTTACGTCTGAAAAACTCGGAGTAACGCAACAGGACCTTCAGCGAGCCCACACCCTAGCGGCGGAAGTGCAAAAGCAGCAGGAAACGCAGGTGGCGCAGTTGAACCAAGCCATTGCCCAAAAGGCAAGCACCGATGATGTGAACAAGATTCAGGCGGATTCCAATGCCAAAATCGGCGGTTTAAGCTCCGATCTGGCAGGCACCAAACAGGACTTGGCAAGTACCAAGGAGGAGTTTACGAACGCCCTTACCGGGACGAAGGGTGAACTAAAGGGCGATATCGCCAGAACGCACGATGAATTGGTCGCTCTGGCTCACAAGAGTGACCGCGACTATTTCGAATTTACCCTGCCGCGCAAGAAGGCCCAGCAAAAGGTCGGAACGATTACCCTGGAACTGGACAAAACCGATCCCAAGAAAAACACATACAGCCTGTTTCTCACCTCGGATGACAAAAGAACCGCGCACCCCGATTGCGCTTTGAATTCACCCCTTTGGTTTTACGTTCAAGGCGCGCAAACCGCGCTGGAGTTGGTTGTCAACAAATTGGGCAAAGACACCATTTCGGGTTATATGAGCACGCCCAAAGGATTCTTCCCCAATACCACGAATGTGCTGGGTCAACGTCCGGGGGCATGATCGGCGAGTCGTCAAACTTTTCCATAGCAGAACTGCGGGTGGGCAGGCTTACGGTCAGCTCCCTATTCCGGCCCTCAAACTCAACTTACTTGTTGCCGTTGCTGTTGGTATAACGGCCGAGCACCTGCGCCAGTTCCTGCTCCGATCGCAGCCCCACCAGCCTTTCCACCACATTGCCGGATTGCAGCAGAACCAGAGTGGGTATGGATCGCACGGAGAACTTGTTGGCGATATCGGGCAGTTCGTCCACGTTGACCTTCGCAAAAGTCACCTGCTCACCGAACTTTTCGGCCAATTTTTCGAATGTCGGCGCGAGCATTCTGCACGGGCCGCACCAATCCGCCCAAAAATCCAGAAACACCGGCTTGGCGCTTGTCTCCAAACCCTGCCAATCTGCCGCTGCCACATGCATTACCTTTTCCATATTCTTCTCCTCAACCTCCAGAACCTTTAGATGCACACTGGTTCAAATCGATACAACGCTCCCGCTTCCCGAGGAAGGCATTAATTCCAGGCGCTATCGTGCGGAACTTGGATGATTCACGTACAATGGCACTGTCAAGACTAACATGAATTGAAGCGGAGGGGTACGATGCCGGCAAAGTGGTTGTTGAAATCCGATCCCGAGCACTATTCTTTTTTAGACCTCGTGCGCGATGGCAAAACCGTTTGGGATGGCATTTCCAACAATCTGGCGCTGAAGCACCTTCGCAACGTGCGCCGTGGTGACCTGCTCATGATTTACCACACCGGCGAGGAGCGCGCTGCCGTTGGGCTCGCCGAAGCTTTGAGTGACCCTTACCCTGACCCTAAGCAAAAGGACCCGCGCCTGGCGGTGATAGACTTGCAGGCCAAGGGGAAGCTCGCCCGCCCGGTTTCGCTCGATGAAATTAAGAAAACAAACTCGCTTAAGGGCTTCGATCTGGTCAGAATGCCGCGTCTCTCCGTGATGCCTGTTTCGGACGCCCATTGGGAAATCATCCTGGAGATGGCCGGAAAGAAATCGTCTTGAGTATCTTCCTCAACGAAAATGTGAATTGGCTGACCGCCGACTTGGAAGCATCTTTGCAATGACCGTTGCGGCTCGCGAATTGACGCTCCTTAACAAGCAGGTGATCGCCTGCACGCGTTGCTCAAAGCTCATCGCCTACTGCCGCCGCGTTGCAAAGGAAAAGCGGCGCATGTATCGCGATTGGGTTTATTGGGGCAAACCGGTGCCGGGGTTCGGCGATTCGCAGGCTGAACTCTTGATCCTCGGCTTGGCTCCGGGGGCACACGGATCGAACCGGACAGGACGAATGTTCACTGGTGATCGTTCCGGCGAGTTTCTATATCCGGCGCTTTATGATGCCGGATTTGCCAGCCAGCCCACGGCGCGCGATCGAAATGACGGCCTCAAGCTTCGCAACTGCTACATTACGGCGTCCATTCGCTGCGCGCCTCCGGCAAATAAGCCTGCTCCTGACGAATTGCGCAACTGCCAACCGTATCTGGAACGGGAACTAGAAATCCTAAAGCGAGTGCGGGCCGTTCTGGCGCTCGGACGGATTGCGTTTGATTCCTATCTGCGCGTCCTCGGTGGCCGATCGGATTTCATTCGACCGCAGAACCTGACTTTTGCGCACGGCGCGAGTTTGGAGTTGCCCGCGGGACTGCCGCGCCTGTTTTGCTCTTATCACCCCAGCCAGCAAAACACGCAGACCGGCCGATTAACCGCAGAAATGTTCAGGAGGGTTTTGCACGAGATTCGCGATTTTCTGCATTCCTGAATCGCTGGCCTCCCCCAGGGGCACGTGAATCAAGTCTCGATTGCCAACCCAATTGCGAATTGCTAGGATACCGCTGCCGCGGATCCGTTCCCGGTCCGGAAATGCGACGGCAATCTTCGCAACAAGGATTCCATTATGAAACCCCTTAAAGCCATTATTGGAGCCGCAATTTTTCTGACCATTTCACTCGCCTTCGCTACACCCGTGAGCGATGGGAATGGACACGGCGTGAATCCGGCGTACATGGACACCCAGGTCTCTGCGTGCGTGGATTTCAATCGATACGCCAACGGCGGCTGGATGGCTTCGCACCCGATCCCGCCGGAAGATGCAAGCTATGGAACGTTCCGCGAGCTTGCCGACCGCAGCGATGATACGCTCCACCAGATTCTGGAGACTGCGGCCAGTCAGACGAACGCTTCCACCGGAAGCGATGAACAGAAAATAGGTGATTTCTACGCGAGCTGCATGGATACGGAGAAAATCGAAAGCGAAGGAACCAAGCCGCTTCAGCAGGAATTCGACCGAATTGCCCAAATTGACGACGTGCCAGCGCTTGAGAAGGAATTTTCACGCTTGCAGGGTTACGGCGCCGCCGTGCCTTTCAGATTTTCGGCGCAACAGGATCGCAAAGACAGCACTCAAATGCTCGCCAGCGCTTCCCAGGCCGGAATGGGTTTGCCCGAGCGCGGGTATTACTTCCGCGAAGACGAAAAATCTCAAAAAATTCGCGACGCATACGCAAAGCACATCGCCAAAATGTTTGTTCTGCTGGGCGACAGTGAGGACCATGCAGGCGCTGAATCCAAAATGGTGATGGGGCTTGAGACCAAGCTCGCCCAGTCTGCCATGAGTCGCATCGAAATGCGTGATCCTGACGCGACCTATCACAAGATGACTCTGGCGGAACTGCAGGATCTGACGCCCAATCTCTCCTGGCAAGGGTACCTGGTCGATATCGGGTATCCCCAGGTAAAAGAGGTTAACGTCGGACAGCCGAAATTCTTCACCAGCCTGAACGACCTGCTGAACTCGGTGCCGCTGGACGACTGGAAAACCTACCTGCGCTGGCATTTGATCTCGGCCGCCGCGCCTGCGCTTCCCGGAAAATTTGAGGAGGAAAGTTTTGATTTTCAGAGCCGCACCCTGCAAGGCACGGAAAAAATGCAGCCGCGCTGGAAGCGCTGCGTTGAGGCCACGAATCGCCGGCTGGGCTTTGCCCTCGGCAAGCTGTACGTCAAGAAGGAATTTCCGCCCGAGGCCAAGGCCCGCGCCGACAAGATGGTGCACAACCTCATCACGGCATTGCGCGAAGACATCCAGACTCTGTCGTGGATGGGCCCGGAAACCAAGAAGGCTGCCCTTGCCAAGCTGGACGCTTTCACTCCAAAGATCGGATATCCGGACAAGTGGCGCGACTATTCCGCGTTCAAAGTGGACCGCGGTCCGTATGTTGAGAACGCCCTGCGCGGCGATTTGTATGAATTTCACCGTTCGCTCGACAAGCTTGGCAAGCCCGTGGACCGCACGGAATGGGGTATGACGCCGCCCACCGTCAATGCCTATTACAATCCTTCGATGAATGAAATTGTTTTTCCGGCAGGCATCCTGCAACCGCCCTTTTTCGATCCGAAGGCCGATGACGCGTCGAATTACGGCGGCATCGGCGCGGTAATCGGGCATGAAATGACCCACGGCTTCGACGATGAGGGCCGCAAATTCGACGGCAAGGGCAATCGCGTGGACTGGTGGACGGCTGAGGACTTGAAGAATTTCGAGGAGCGTGCCGCGTGCGTCGAGAGGCAGTTTGACGCCTACGTGGCCATCGACGACATTCACGAAAAAGGCAAGCTGGTGCTGGGAGAAAGCATTGCGGACCTGGGAGGCTTGACCATCGCCTACAAGGCGTACCAGAAGAGTCTTGAAGGGGAGCCCCACCCCAAGCCAATTGACGGCCTCACGGCGGAGCAGCGCTTTTTCCTCTCTTTCGCGCAGATCTGGGCGGGTAACGACCGGCCGGAATTCATCCGGCTGCGCGTCAATACGGATCCCCACCCGCTCCACAACATTCGGGCGATCGCCGCGCCCTCCAATCTGGAGCCCTTTCAGCAGGCCTTTGGCTGCAAGGCGGGCGACCCCATGGTGCGTGAAGAGCGATGCGTGATTTGGTGAGCGACTTGGCGCCCTTATTTAGCACTTGGAAATATTTAAGTTAAGGTAGGTTTTTAGTTTAATATTTCTAAACTCGATGTGATAACCCTCTGCCTCCAACCCCCAATAGCCTTTGAGAACTTCCGGAACATCGTATTCGCCGGTCAGGTCGCCATTCACCCATAGCGTAATTTTCGGCCCATCGCAGCGGATTTCATACGTATTCCATTCGCCGATGGGGTGCAGAGGATTCAGGGCGGGGTTCGGCGTCTTGAACATGGATCCGATTTCGCCGTGCACGAGCGTCTGGCCAAAAATATAAGGATTCTCGCCAACCTGCGCCTGGTGCCACACTTTTCCCGTCAGGTCGTTGCGCACAAAGATTCCGCTGTTATATCCTTTGCCTCGCGGGTCCGCCTCAAAGCGCCACTCCACGTGCAGCAGAAAATTGACGAGCTCGTGATCATAGCGCAGCCATTCGTGGCCGTGATTTCCCTCGCAGAGCAGAACGCCTTTGCCCTTTTCGATCTTCCACTGAACCAAGGGATCTACGGGCTTGTCCGGAGGAATGGCCACGCGCGTCCAGCCCTTTAAGTTATTGCGCGGCGTCAAATCCACCCAGCCTGCGGGATCGGAGGCGAGCAAATTGGTTTTCGGCTGGTCAGGCTTTGCCGAGACCAGTGTGAACTTCGCCGCTCCGGCGACGACAATGCCGTTGGCGCGATTGGTCAACTCCAAATCCACCGGGTCGTGAAACGTGCCGAGAAGATTCCACTGGCCCTGTTTGACATTTTCGTCAACGGGAAAAGCGAGACTTCCCCCGCGATAGTGCACGACGTAGTTTGCATCCCTGGCCAATGGCCAATCCGTCTGCGCCACGCTTCCGTACCAGATGGAGATTTCGTAATCGCCGGTCAGCGGAGTATCGGTCCGCCACACGACGCGTGCAGTGTCCGGGCCCGGTGGCGCCCACAGACATTCATCGCGGCAATTGGTGGGGCCTTTGGTCAGCGACCACAAGGCGCCATTGACTTGAGTAAGGACGCCGCCCGCCGAGGCGTTGCTGGTGATGTCGTCCGGCGAAACGTACTGCAAGGGCTTTGAGTCCCGCTGCTCCACCACAGCCAGGGCCTGGTTGTTTTCCCAATCGGAAAACGAATGCGCCTTCGAAACCATGTATTGTAGATGAGCGTCAAGCGCCTGCTTCAGTTCCGCCGCCACACCGGGAAGAGCGTCACAAATGTCCTGCGTCTCGCCCGGGTCGGTGAGCAGGTCGAAGCACTGGATGCCGCCGGTGCGCATGGTTTCAATCAACTTGTAGCGCTCGCTGCGAATCGAGTATTGCGGTTCGAGCAGCATGTCCTCTCCATAGACATAGCGATTCACCTCACTGGCGGTTCCATCAAGTAGGGGCTTCAGGCTTTTGCCGTCGGCTTGCTTGGGGATAGTGAGCCCTTCCAGGTCGAAAATCGTGGGCAGCAAGTCATATTGCGCGGCGAGCGCATCCACGCGGCGGCCCCGCGGGATGTCCGGCCCCCAAATGATCAGCGGAACGTGCTGCACCTTGTCGTAGACCGAGCGGTGGTCAGCCGTGTTGAAGTCCGCCGGGTGCGAATACATCAGCTCGCCGTGATCGGAAACCAAAATTACGATGGTGTTCTTCATCAGGTCGAGCGATTTAAGGGTTTTGAACACCTCGCCGAGGTAGTGGTCCGCGTAGAGAATTTTTCCGGCATAGAGCTGGCGCAGGCGGGCGATGGCTCGCGCATCACCCAGCAGCGCGCGAGTGTTCAATTCATGCATATCCCGCGGATTATCGTGATACAGCTCCGGATAATCGTCCGGGGTCTTGAACTGGTCGTATTCGTGCGGCGGGTTGTAGGGAGAGTGCGGCTCAATGAAATGCAGCCAGAAAAAAAATCGCTGGTCGCGGTGCGCGGTCAGCCATTGCTGCGCCCAGGCAAAAGTGCGCGGGGCAGGCAGGTAATGCGGGTCCGTGGGGTTCGGAAACGCCGGGTCCTTGAATTGATCGACAGTGAAAAGCTTCAGGTCGTCCCAATTGCGCGAGGCCACGTCCCAGATTGCCCAGCAATTGGCAATATCCGCAGCCGTGGCAAATCCATAAGGCTTCAGAAGCTGGGACAGAACCAGCTTTTGAGGTGACAGGACCAAGTATTCCGGCAGGGGCGGAACCTTTCCATCGAGCAGCGAGGCCCTGATCGGGCCATGGCAACCATCCGGCGGCGCCAGCGTCATGCCGTGAACCGTTGGGAACATTCCGGTGAGAATTGCCCCGAACGAAGGCGTGGTCCAACTGCCCGCCGAGTAGGCGCGCGTGAAAACCACTCCGTCCCGCGCCATTTCGTCGATGTTGGGAGTGTCGGCGTAAGGATAGCCGTAGAGATGCATGAAGTCCGCGCCCATCTGGTCGGGTGTGAGCAGCAGGATGTTGTAAGGCGCGGTCGCAGGTGTTTGCCCAAGACTCCAAGACCCGATCATTGCCATAAAGGCGAGAATAAAGGTCCTTCCAACGAAGTTTTCGAAACTGAGTTTCATTTCCGTGTCCCCCATGACTGCACATGCTGGCCGCACTGCAAGCTTTCCTGCAAAGTACTACCGCGCATCGGGAAAAAAGGGAAGGAGATTTTGCCAGTAGTGGCATGACCTTCCAGCCCATGCGCACGCCTGGGATGGCCGCAACCGTCGTCTGACGTACGGAGAGCGCGCGCTAAAGCCTCATCTCGTCAGGTCCATCGTTATGACGCTGGTTTTTTTGGGGATTCGGAAAAGCAAGTCGGTGTGAGTGCGTGGCGAAATTAAGCGGACCCATACGAAACCGTCAAATCCGCTGATCTTCACGTCGGTGGAGGATTGGCTTTCTGCGTGGTCAAAAATTGTGCCGGCCATTTCTTCCGGGTCGGAAGCTTCGCCGCCCAGCACTTCCGTCTCGCGCGGGGCATTGCGGAGGTCCTCCAAGGCCTTCTGCAATTGCGATTTCACTGCCAGGCATGGTTCGGTGCGGCAGGCCAGCATTTTTTCGAGTGCGTAAAGCGCCGAGTGGTTGATGCGGTCGCCGAAGGCTACATACAGATGCCGGCTGGCGGGCAGGTGATGGACGGGAATCATCTCCGCCGCCTCCAGAAGGAGGAACGGCACCATTTGGGCACAATCGAGGTACCGCCGGCTGCGCTCCAGCGGAAATACTGCGGCCGAGTATTGCAACCCGAGGATTTGCGTCACCTGCTCTTCGCTCGCCGCGCCGATGTGGCGCAGCCATTCGCCCACGCGCCCGCCGCCGGAATCCTTCTGAGCCTGCAAAGCTCGCTTGAGCTGCTCCTGATCCACAATGCCGCGCGAAAGCATCAGCAATCCCAGGGGTATGCGGTGGCTTTTCCCCGGCGGTTTCGCCATTCCTGCAAGCAACTTGCGAATCGCCAGCGCCGCTGAATTTTCAAAACACTCGGGAGTGCAATACCAGCGGCCTTCCAGGGTGTATCCGTGCTGGGGCTCGAGCAAAGATCGCCATAACCCCCGGTGATTGGGGCAATCCGGAAATTCGCAATTGCGGACAAAAAGTTCGGGTTTAATCATCCTGGCCGGCTTTGGCCGTAAGGCGTCTTGCCGTAGCGGCACGCTATGAGCGCCGCCGGTCGACGGACCGCCGCTGCGATCCTGTAATCTGTTCGATTGTCGATTCCATCAGCTTTTCAGCGATTCGATCCTCTCCATCGGACTGATGATTTCCACGACCCGCAGCCCGTAGTTGCCGTCCACCACCACCACCTGCCCGCGGGCCACGACTTTCTCGCCTACGAGAAGTTCCACCGGATCCTGAACATTCTGGTCAAGCTCCACCACCGACCCGGCGCTCAAGTCCAGAATTTCGCGCAGGGCCATCTGGCGCTCGCCGAATCGCAACGACACTTCCAGCTCCACCTCCATTAGAAGGTCGAGCTTTGGATCGCGCCTGGGCGGGGCAGGCGCCTGTGAACGCGCGGGGATTGGCAGTTCGAGCGGCGGTGCGGGCGCGGCAGCCGGCGCGGGACTCAGCGCCGCCACCAGCGCCGGGTTGAGCTGCGCCACCATTCTGAAAGGGGTTTTGCCTGCGCAGGTCCACTGCATTCCGGCATGAACCTCGGGCTGACCGGGCAGCGGGTCGAATCCCACCCATCTGAAAAGGACTTCACCACCTGTCAATTCCTTCAGGGCGGGAGCGGCCGCCCCGGCGAATTGGCGAAACAATTCCCCGGCCGCGTCGCGGTGGCCGCCCTTCATCTCCGCATTTTCATCCTCCGGCTCCCCGAGCAGGAGTTGCGCCAACCGCAGGGCATCATTCTTTGACAACACAAATGCCTGAAACCCCAATAGGTGCTGCGTAGCCTCAAACTGAACTGAGACGCGGTCAGCATCAGCGAGCTCGAGCAGGGCCTGTGTTGCTTCGGGTGAAAGGTCGGCGAAGGCATGCGGCGTGCCCGCAACATCGTGCAGAATGCGGCTGATCGCCGCCCCCCAGGCCTTCAGGTATTCCTGCACCTTCGGTTCCTGCGCGGCGGAATTTGTCCCGCTCATACAACCTCCTTATGGACCATGTTGAGGGAGTGCACACGCTCCTCCACCTGCGCGGCGCGACGCAGGTTGGTGCGAACCGGGCGCGCGGTGAACAGCGGCTTGCCGCTCACCAGCAGTTGCGCCGGCACGCTGAGCGAGCATTCCAGGTTCAGCACATCCCCCTGGTTCAATGTCAAAACCTCCGAAATGCGCACGCCCCGCCCCTCCAGAACCAGTTGGACGGGAAAGGTGCAATGGTCAAGCCGCCGGCGCAATTGCGTTGTGCTGTCAGTTGAGCCCCGTTGCTTTCGGTAAGAGGCCTGCTGCGTGAGCTTGCGCAAAAGGGCGTTGGCCACGGCGGCGGGCAGCGCGACGTTCAGCATTCCCCGCGCTTCCGGCATGCGGATTTCAAAGCTCAGGCAGAGAATTTTCTCCGTGGGCGGCATCAGACGTGTGATATCCGCCTGCCGCAGGCGCTTATCGAACGCGAATTGCGCCTCCAGCACGGGTTGCCACGTGGTCTCGAGCTCGCGCCCGATAATCTTCACTACGCTTTCCAGAATCTGCTCCTCTATTTCTGTGATTTCGCGAACCTCGGCCTCCGCCCGTCCCGGTCCCCCCAGCAGAACGTCAATCACTGGAAACGCCAGGGAGAGATCAATCTCGATGGCCGTGGAAACTTCCATGGGGTGGAGTGACATGGACACCAGATAAGTCACTTCCGGGATGCGTTGGAGGAATTCGCCATAAGTGAGCTGCTCGGCGGAAACAAGATTCACTTCGAAGGCCAAACGTAGGTAAGCTCCCAGCGAGTGAGAGAGATTGCGCGCAAAAAGCTCGTGCAACTGGCTGACCGAGCGGAGCTGCTCTTTGGAAATGCGCGCCGACTGGCGGAAATTGCAGGCCGTCAGGCTGGGCTCCGGGGCGGCCGGAGCTGGACCAGGACCGGGCTTTTCGGCCATTCGACCCTGCGCTGCCTTAAATAGGGTGTCGATTTCTTCCTGGCTTAATATCTTCTCCATGCATTCTCCGTCGGCCCGGTTTGAGCGGGAGGCACGCCGGTCATCTGGGCTGTCGCGCCATCCAGCAGGCTGCGCATGCGGGCGCGCAGCCGGACGAGCGCGGCGGAGTGAATTTGCGACACTCGCGCCTCACCCACTCCCAACACCGCGCCTACTTCCTTCATCGTCAATTCCTCAAAATAGTAAAGGGAGAGCACTTGGCGCTCACGCGGCTGAAGTTCGTTTAAGGCTCGTCCCAGAAGTTGGCGCAACTCGCTCTCCAGACACTGCGAGTAGGGCTCCTGGTCGGCACGCTGGGCGGAGGCGGCGTAAGCTTCCCGCTCCTGCCCCGACTCGGTGAATTCGTCGTGCAGGCTGCCCAGGTCAAGCCCACGAAGGTCGCCCAGCAGGCGCTGCAATTCTTTCAGCTCCAGCCCCAACTCGATGGCCAGCTCGGGCTCCGTGGCCGGGCGGCCGTAGCGCGCCCGCAAGCGTTGGTGCGCCTGCTCCAGTTGGCGGGCTTTCCTGCGCAGCGGGCGCGGGCTCCAGTCAAGGTCGCGCAGGCTGTCGAGGATCGCACCCTGAATGCGGTGCTTCGCGTAGGTCTTGAGCTCCACATTCTTGGCCGGATCGAATTTGTGCAGCGCTTCGATGAGGCCCAGAATGCCCGCCTGCACCAGATCTTCATAGAGAATGTGCGAGGGCAGGCGATCGTGAATCCTGCGGGCAATGTAACGCACCTGCGGAAGCTGTTCGAGCAGCAGCCGCTCCTGGTCCGCCGCGTCCAGATTCGAGACGGATTCATAGGCTTTTTTGGCGTTGGTCATGGGCTCACCTTTGTCCTTTCGTCAGTTGTAGCGCGGCTGTCCTTAGCTGCGGAACGGCGGCGTAGGCGGCTGTCCCCGGCTGCGGAGCCGTCGCAGGTGGAGACACCGGCGCTACAAAGCTCTCCGGTCATTGCACCACCCCCAGAGACTGAATCGACACTGCGGCGGGAATTTCCGCCGGCGACAACACCACCACGCGCGGCAGAAACGGTTCCATCAACCGCCGCAAGTGAAAGCGCGTGGGGCTGCTGCACAGGACGATGGGCGAGGGGACGGACATGGGTTCGCCCAGCAGGCGCTTCATTCCATCCACAACTTTGCGAATCACCGAGGGCTGCAAGGCAGTCGTGGGGCGCGAGGGTGTTTGCGGGTCCAGCACCTGCGCGAGCTGCTCTTCCACCGCGCTGTCGAGTTGAATGACGGTCAGCTTGCCATCATCCCCCAGCAGGGGCTGTACAAGGGCGCGGCTCATCGCCTGGCGCGCCGCCTCGACCAGCAGAACGGGATTCTTGTTGGTTGCCGCCGTGTCCAGCAGGGTTTCGAGAATTGTCACGAGATCGCGAATCGAAACCTGCTCGCGCAGCAATTGCTGAAGAACTTTCTGAATTTCGCCCAGGCTGAGCAGCTTGGGGACAAGCTCCTCAACCAGTTTGGGTTGCGATTCCGCCAGAGCGTCCAGCAGGCGCTTGCACTCCTGCCGGTTCAGCAATTCGTGCGCGTGCTGCTTGATAAGTTCCGCCAGATGCGTGGCTAGAACTGAGGTCTGATCCACCACCGCGTATCCGGATGCCAACGCCTTGTCGCGCAGGTTCGGCAAGATCCACTTGGCGGCCACATTGAACGCCGGCTCGCGTGTCTCGCGGCCTTCCAGCGGCTGCGCGACCGCCTCTGAGCTGATGGCCAGCAGGTTTTCTTGCACCATTTCCCAGCGCGCGATTTCCACGCCGCGCAGGCGGATGATGTACTCGCGGGGATTAAGCTGCACGTTGTCCGTAATGTGAACGGGTGGAATGATGAAGCCCAACTGCAGGGCGAGATGACGGCGCAGGGCTCGAATGCGCGCGAGCAACTGGCCACCCTGCGCTTGGTCAACGATGGGTACGAGGCCGTAACCGACTTCCAGGCTCAAATCATCGAGGCGCAGCAGAGTTTCAAGCTGCTCCTGAGCTTTTTCCGGTGTTGCAGCGGCGGGTGTGACCGCGCCCGCCGTTTTGGCGGTCGCGGCATTTTGAGCGCGCCGCGCCAGATAGGCGAGCAACGCCGCCATCAGGAAGAAGGGGATTTTAGGCAGGCCGGGAATCAGGCCGAGCGTTCCCATTACGCCGGCAACGATCCACAGCGGATGGCTGCGGGGCAGCAGTTGGCGCGTCAGGTCGGCGCCTAAACTCGATTCGGAGGATGCGCGCGTCGCCACCATCGCGCCTGCAACGGAGACGAGCAGCGAGGGAATCATGGTGACCAATCCGTCGCCCACGGTAAGAATCGTGTAAGTGCGCAGAGCTTCGCTAAGCTGCACACCATGGTAGAAAACGCCGATCAAGAATCCTGCGATGATGTTGATGGCGGTGATGAGCACGGTGGCGAGCGCGTCGCGCTGGCTGAAACGCGCCGCGCCGTCCATGGCGCCGTAAAATTCCGCCTCGCGGCTCACCAGTTCGCGCCGGGCGCGCGCCTGCGCTTCGTCAATCAGTCCGGCGCCCAGGTCGGCGTCAATGGCCATCTGTTTTCCGGGCATGGCGTCGAGAGTGAATCGCGCTGTGACTTCCGCGATGCGCACCGCGCCGTGGTTGATCACCAGGTACTGAATGGCGATCAAAGCCACGAAAAGCACAAAGCCGACGATGTAGTTTCCGCCTACCACGAACTGCCCGAAGGCGCCGATCACGTGCCCTGCCGCCGCGGGACCTTCATTGCCGTGCAGGAGAATCCGCCGGCTGCTGGCAAGACCGAGCGACAGCCGGAACAGCGTGAGCATGAGCAGCAGGGAAGGGAAAACCGAGAATTGCACGGGCCGAGTGATGTACATCGCCACCAACAACACCAGCACGGAGGCGGTCAGGCTGGTGGAGAGCAGCAGGTCGAGAAGAAAGGGCGGCAGCGGGACCAGCATCACAAACACAAGTGCCACGGCTGCGAGCGGAATGGCCCAGTCAACGTAGCCGCCTTTTGCGGCCGCAGCGGGAGGGGGAGCGGGTTTTGTGGTTGGCGCGGATTTCATTGTTTTAATTGTTTACGTGGCACGCGCGCCTCGCCTGCCGTGGAGTGGGCATCCTGCCCGCGCTACGTTTTGCGAGTTACCGTGACCTCACCTCGCCCCCGCGCGGCTAACGCTCGCCGCCATCCTCTGCGTGCGGAAAATGAACGCCAGGATTTCCGCGACCGCCGTATACAACTTTGCCGGAATGGCTTGCCCGATTTCCGTGGCTCGATACAGCGCCTGCGCAAGCGGGGGATTCTCCACCACCGGAATGCCGTGCCAGCGAGCTTCGCGCTTGATGCGCTGGGCGAGAAAGTTCCGACCCTTGGCCACCACCACCGGCGCCGCCATGGTTTCCGGCTTGTATTCCAGCGCCACGGCAAACTCATTGGGGTTGGTGATCACCACAGTGGCGCGCGCCACATCGCGAAGCATTCGGCGGCGGCGCATTTCACGCTGAAGCCGCCGGATGCGTCCACGCACTTGCGGGTGGCCTTCCGTCTCCTTCACGTCATCGCGCACTTCCTGCCGCGTCATGCGGATCTGGCGCTCGTAATTCATGCGCGAGATCAGCACGTCAAACCCCGACCACAGTGCGAACACCAGGCTGCCTTTCCAGGAAATTTCGAAAATGTGGGAAAGCATCCAGGCAAGCGACGGACGCGCGCCCATGGTGCTGATTTGCATCAACTCGCCCCAATCGCGCGCGACGATGGCCGCCACCAGGTAGAGAACGCACGCCGAAGGGATCAGCGACTTCAAAAGTCCCTGCATACCGCCGAGGGAAAACAATCGCTGAAGGTTGTTGGCCGGATTCAGCCGCTGCGGCTTGGGCGCAAGCGCCGCGGGCGCCACCACAACTCCTCCCAGCGCGAAGCTGCCCGCCAGCGCCACAAGCCAGGCGAGCGCCAGCGTGGGGCCGGCCCAGGCGCAGACTTTCCACGCCACCGCGTTGAGCATCGGAGCGCCCGCCCCCATGTCGCCGTGCGTCCCGTAAAGCAACGATTGTTCGAGCAGGCCTCGCCACGCGTCCTTCCAGTTCTGCGGCTGCCACCAGAGAAACATCACGACGGCCATTAAAGTGAGCGCAGCGGGGAACTCGCGGCTGCGCGGAACATCGCCCTCGCGGCGCGCCCGCTGCCGCCGCCGTGGCGTTGCTTGTTCGGTGCGACTCTCATCGGCCATAGGAGGTTCTCAGTCATCAGTTTTCAGCCGTCAGTTCTTGGGTCCCAATCGAGGCCGGGTCTTACTGAGACCTGAGAACTGATGACTGACGACTTTTCTATCTCGCCAGCCTCAACAACCGCTCTGTCGTGCCCAGCGCCTGCCCGAAATATTTTTCAATCAACCCCGGCCAGAACCGCAGCGTGCCCATAATCACCGCGAAGGCCACGACGGTTTTGACGGAGATTCCCACCAGCATCACGGGAAGCTGCGGCGATGCGCGTCCCACCAGGCCCAGCGCGAGATCGATGAGCATGGTGACGAGCAGCGTGGGCAGGGCGATTTGTACTCCCATCACCAGCATGCCGCCCGCCGCGCGCGCCACGAGTTCGGCCATCTTGGGAGTCGCCGTGACTGACCCGGGCGGACAATATTCAAAACTGCGAGCCAGACCGCGCAGCAGCCAATGGTCCACATCCAATCGCAGAAATATCAGCAGCGCGATCATCTGGTAGTAATTGGCCAGCAGCGGCGTATCGACG
The DNA here is from genome assembly GCA_030049455.1 of Terriglobia bacterium. Classification (GTDB taxonomy): domain Bacteria; phylum Acidobacteriota; class Terriglobia; order UBA7540; family UBA7540; genus Bog-366. The sequence continues at coordinate 4,050 of JASIKV010000159.1, read as the reverse complement.
TCGGAAAGTGGATTGATCAGGTTGGCGAGTGAATGCCCCACCTGGAAACCGGCGATTTGCCCCGCCAGCTCGACGCCTTCAAACACAAATTGCAGCGCGATTCCCATGACCATGCCGACCAGAAACTCGCCACCCACCATTTGCCAGGCGCTTGCACCCGCGATGCGCGGCAATTCCGGCGAGACCACCGGGTAAAGCAGCGCGGTAAGAATCACCGTGAAGCCCGCCTTGATGCGGGGCGAAATGCTGGCGCTCCCGAAGAAGGGCGCAAACACCATCAAGGCGCTGATTCGCGCGCCCACCATCAAAACGCGGCCGATGACCGCCTCCAGCCCCGCACCCACCCGTCACCCCGCTCGCCCTAACCGGCTGTGAAAGAATCGTAGCGGCGGGTTTACCCCGCCATTCCTGCCTTGTAGGGTCTGAGTCATCGCGATCCCGCCTGGGAGGGGTCGCCGCTCCTTTGCCTACCCTAAGTTTTTCCGCACCCTCTTAACCGAGGCAGCGGTGAAAATCCGCAAAAAGCTGAATCGTGAAGTCCATCAACTTGCGCATCATCCAGGGCAGCAGCAACAAAATGCTGATGGCCATCACCGCAATGCGCGGAACCGTGGCCACCGTATGCTCCTGAATTGAGGTCATCACCTGCGCGATGCTGATGAAAAGGCTTACCACCGTGGCCACAATCAGAATGGGCGCCGCCAGAAGCAGCGCCGTGAGCATCGTTTCGCGAGCCAGGTGGATGATGACTTCGGTTGTCATTTGTCGGGCTCGGACTCCTGTCTCCAGCTTCAATAGAAACTTTTCATCAAAGACCCAACGACGAGATTCCAACCATCGACCATGACGAAGAGCAGAATCTTGAGCGGCGTTGAGATCACAACGGGCGGAAGTTGCATCATTCCCACCGAGGTGGTGACCGACGCCACGACCAGATCAATGACCAGAAACGGAAAAAAAAGGATCGTTCCGATTTGGAACCCTGCCTTCAGCTCAGAGAGCACGTAGGCCGGAATAACGACACGCATCGAAAGGTCGTCAGGCCGGCGCGGGCGCGGCTCCTTGGCCAATTCCACGAAGAGGGAAAGATCCTTTTGCCGCGTATAACGCAGCATGAAGTGGCGCAGCGGCTCGGAACCGCGGCCGATGGCTTCTGTAGCTGAAATTTGGTGGCTTTCGAGCGGCACGATCGCAGTGCGGTAGACCTCCATGCCCAGCGGCTGCATGATGAAGTAGGTCAAAAAGAGCGCCAGACCGATAAGCGTCTGGTTGGTGGGCGTGGATTGCGTTCCCAGCGCCTGGCGCAGAAAGTGGAACACCACCAGCAGCCGCACAAACGGCGTCATGGCCAGCAATATCGCGGGCAACAGGGTCAGAAGGGTGAGCAGGACGATGATGTCGACGGGAATCGATGACCCGCTGCCGGTGAGCCCGGGTATCGCCAGTCCGTTTACTCCAGCCTGCGGCGCCGCACACAATACGCGCGGAATTGCCATGCCGGCGATGCCGATCGCCCCAAGTTTTACCCGCTGTTGCAGCCTCTTTTGCTTCATAAAAAAAATCAACGCCCGGCGATGAGAGAGCCTTCCCGATGGCGCACAGGTTCAATGATTTTCCCGCCTTCCAGCCGCGCCAAGAGTTCGAGAGAACTTCCGCACCCTGCCAGGAGAAATTCCTGCCCGTCGAATTCAATGATCGCCAGGAAGCGCCGCTCGCCGAGCGACAGCGTTTCGCTGATGCGCAGTCGCCGGACGCGCCGGCGAACGACCGCGCCCCGCAGCCATTGCCAGGTGGTTTTCAGCGCGGCAGCCCAATGCGCCTGCGGCAACGATTGAGCGGGGCTTGACGAGTTGGCTTGCATAATCCCTGAGTCCTTTATCATGATTGGGCTGCTGCGGAAGGCGGCCCCGAAACGGAGGCTGCGTGGCACTTCGCTTGTGTCAAACCATTTCGGTCAACCGCACCGCCAAACGGCCTTCGAGCACATCGAATTCCGCCCACCCCACCATGACGCCATTCACCTTCACCGGAACGTGCGCGCCTTCCGGCCGGCGCGTATCCACGAGCGAATTGACCTGCAGCAAAAGCAGATCGCGAATGGTGAAATGAGGCACTTCTAATGAAACGTTCAGGCGGCAAGGCAGCTCCATCGCTTCGGGCCAGATTTCCCGGAACGCCACTGCAGATTCCGCCACGCGCGGTTGGGGCTCACTTCCCATACGTCATCGCTGCACGAGAAAGTCGGTGAAATAAACTTCACGAATTGAAAGTTCCGGTACACGCGCCTGAAGCGCTTTCACAAGCTCCTCTTTCAATTTGTCTTTGCCTTCCGGAGCCAGCAGTGCGTCGGAGTGCCAGGTGGAAAGCACGCCCAGAATGCAGTCGCGGATGCGCGCCGTCGGCACCGCGCCTTCGCTTTTGCCGTCCTTGGCCGGAGCGTTTTCAAGTCCCAGGTCAAGGCCGATTCGCAGGAAGCGGTTATCCTCCTGGTCCGCCAGGTTCACCACAAAGGGTTCCAGGTGCATGACGCTGGTGATTTTTGGGAGCTTCGAATCCTTGCTGGCGGCTTCCGCGCTCTGCCCCTTGTTGCATGCAAGTTGGACCGCTGCCGTGACCGCCACAAGCCCGGCGAGCGACAATAGACTTCGCGCAGACAACTCTCCGCCCTGTTTGCGTCGCATACGATTGACCTCTCAATTGGGCAAGTCCGCATGAAGCAAGTCGCTGTCCACAAGGTGAGGGAATCGACGAAAAAGATTTAAGGAAGCCACATCGAAGGGAAAAGGTTTATTTTCCTGCGGATACGGAGCTTTCTATTCAGCTTGGGCGGGCATGCTCATCGGGGAGGGAGTGGCGGTAAGATTCGAATTGGAAACGATTAATGATGAGATTCCAAAGTGGAACGTGAGTGGAAGAATGGAATCGTTCCGACTTAGCCCAGACGACTTCTTTTGTTGGCTCGATATTCCGGATGGGTTAGGATGCTGCCTGTGAATTCGCGGGATATATCAAGCCGGAGGCTGGAATGATACTCAAGGGACAAGTGGCATTGATAACCGGGGCATCGAGCGGGATCGGCCGGGCAACGGCGGAACTCTTCGCGCGTGAGGGGGCGAAGGTTGCGGTGAACTACTTGAAGAACCAGAAGGGCGCTGAGGAAGCGGTGGACGCCATAAAAAAAGCCGGTGGCAATGCTATTGCCGTTCGCGCCGACGTGACGCGCAGCGCGGAGGTGAAATCGTTGGTGGAGGCTGTGCGCAAAGCTTGGGGGAAAATCGACATTTTGATCAACAACGCCGGGGACCTGGTCGCGCGCCGCACGCTCAAGGACATGACGGAGGAATACTGGGACCAACTGATGGACCTGAACCTGAAGAGCGTTTTCCTCTGCACACAAGCCGTGTGGCAGGAAATGGCCGACCGCAAGAGCGGATACATCGTGAACGTTACATCCATCGCCGGGCGCAATGGCGGAGGTCTGGGCGCGGCGGCTTATGCAGCGGCCAAAGGCGGATTGCTGACCTACACTAAGGGCATTGCGAAGGAACTGGCGCCGCACGGAATCCGCGTGAACGGCATCGCGCCGGGAGTAATCGCCACGCCTTATCATGAGCGCTACAGCCCGCCGGAATTGATGGCGAAATTCGTGGCCAACATTCCCCTGGGCCGCGCCGGAACGTCCGAAGAAATCGCCGATGTGATTTTGTTCTTAGTTTCCCCCGCTGCGCGCTACATTCTGGGCGAAACCGTCGAAGTGAACGGGGGAATGCTGATGGATTGAGTGATCAGTTCGGGCGGTGCTGTGATGATTGATCGATCGGCCCCGGTTAAGAATCGATTAGCTTCGCGCTTTTTGAGAGAAACGATCCTCTCTGTGGCGACCTTTCCGCTTCTCATTCTGTACGCGGTAATGGCACGCGGGCAGACTCCTTCCGCTCCCGCCGCCCAACCCGCTTCCGACTACTCGAAAGAAGCCTTCGTAGTGGAGAGTCTCATTACCAAGGCCGCTTTTGAAAACGATGGCACTTCCAGCCGAACCACCACGAGCAA
>JASIKV010000158.1 GCA_030049455.1 Terriglobia bacterium | reverse complement strand
CGCGTGCGTGAGCCGGGGCTTCCCCGCCCGTTTCGCGTTCCCGGGGGGCTGGCGGGCACCGTCGCGGTCGGCGCCCTGCCTACCTTGATGCTCGCCCTCGCCGCGATCAACGGCGAGCACGAAGCGGTGCTGGGCATGAACGGCCTGGTGTTTGGTTTGGTCATTATCGCGCTGGGAATTGGGGCGTATGCAGTGGCCGCGAGGTTTCGCCGAACGGTATCGTAGGGGCAGGCCTCGTGCCTGCCCTTGAACGGCGGCTCCGAGGTTCGCCCAAACCACCTGCCACGGGAGGCGAAGGGCCGTTGGAGCGCGGGTGTCCCCACCTGCGCTTCTGGAATTGCGATGGAACACGGCTGGGGACAGCCGCGCCGCAATTCGCGACCTGGAAGCCCATGCCACGAGACATGCATGACGATTTTCACACCAGGAATCGGGAGAATTCAATGTTGAATCAACGGCTCGACGGACGCCTGGCGGTGGTTACAGGAGCAAGCAAAGGCCTGGGCAAACAAATGGCGGAATCTCTCGCGGAGGCGGGCGCCACGGTGGCCCTGGTGGCACGCTCGGGCGATTTGCTCGAGAGTGTATGCGCCGGAATCGTTTCGCGCGGCGGCAAGGCCTTCGCTTTTGTCGCCGATGTGAGCGTGGAGCCCCAGGTGGCAGCCCTTGCCGCGGATATTCGACGGAGGGCGGGCGTCCCGGACGTCCTCATCAACAATGCGGGCATCAATATTCGCCGGCCCCTTCACGAATATACGCTTGAGGAGTGGCGCAAGGTGATGTCCACAAACCTCGACGGCCCGTTCCTGTGCGCGCGCGCCTTCGTGCCCGGAATGATCGAAAAGAAATTTGGCCGCATCATCAGCATTTCCTCCACCATGGGGCACGTTTCGCTTCCCCAGCGCGCGGCGTACAGCAGCAGCAAATTCGCCGTGCTGGGAATGACCAAAGCCCTGGCGCTGGAACTCGCCCCCTATAACATCACCGCCAACGCCATCAGCCCCGGGCCGTTTGCCACGGAAATCGCCCGCGTGGTCATGGACGATCCCGTGCAGCTCGCCGACTTCAATCGCCGCATCCCGCTCGGCCGTTGGGGCAAGGTGGAAGAAATTGGCGCACTAGCCGTTTACCTCAGCTCGGAGGCGTCGGGCTTTATCACCGGAACCGATATCGTCATCGACGGGGGCTGGACGGCGCAATAACGGTAGTGGTCAGTGAACAGTGAACGGTGGCAAGCGAAAACCACAGCAGTGCGCGAAGTGTTTCCATTGCCATGCTCTGTACCCTGAAGTAGCATGAACCATGCATGCAATTGAAGATGATCACACCGGCCGCGGCAGTTTTGGCCGCCTTACTAACAAGCGGATGCGCCTTCGCAGCCTCCCCGCAGGACTCACAAAGCGCGCCCAGCGATAAGCCCTCCAAGCCGCAGGCTTCCATCTTCGAAGAGCGGCCCATCAACTGGAGAACCCTCGTTCCCGACATCGCTCGTGACCAGAAACCCGTTTGGACTTTTCCAGCATCGCTCGCCCGCGGTCAGCACTGGGGACCGACGCTTGCCCTGGGCGCGATCTTCGGCGGCCTGGTGGCGCTCGACCCGCACGACAGCCCGTACTTTCGCAACAATGCGTCCACTTATTCGTCCTTCAACCGAGCCTTCAGCACAACGCATACGGAAGTGGCCATGGCGATTGTCCCTGCTTCCTTGTATGCCCTGGGATACGCGCGCAAGGACTCTTATGCGACTCACACATCATTGCTGGCCGTTGAGGCAGTGGCCGATTCCGCGTTTCTCGGCTGGATTACAAATAGCGCTACGGGCCGGATGCGGCCCGAAGCCATCCCTCCCGGGGGGAGCTACTCCGACACATGGTTCAAAACCTATCATCCCGTCTTGCGCGCCGGGGGCAGTTTTCCTTCTGAACATGCGCTCGCTGCCTTCTCCATCGCCACAATTCTCGCGCGGCGCTATTCCGGCCATCGCTGGGTCCCCTGGGTGGCGTATGGGGCGGCGACTTTGGTAGGATTCTCTCGCGTCAGCCTGCAAAAGCATTTTCCCTCCGATGTTTTCGCCGGCGCGGCGCTCGGTTACGTCATAAGCCGGTTTGTGGTGATGCCTGGGCGCGAGCCGGAAGATTGACCTCTCTCCTCCGCTTTTGCTCTTCCGCCGGCCGGGCCGAAGCAAGCGGCAATTGACGCCCTCGGGACGCGTTGCTAAGATGTTGAGCATCAGCCTTTGGGAAGGAGCAGGAACGTGGATAGCCGTACGCGCCATCAATTGAAGCAGGATGAATTCAAGGACTCGTTAGTTCAGATCGAAGAGTACGTCAAGAATCACTACAAGGAGATCCTGAACGTAACGATCCTCGTCGTAGTGGTCGCAGGACTCACCGGCGGCTTGAAGTTCTACACCGGCCGCCAGGAAGCCTCCGCCAACGCCGAACTGGGCGAAGCGCTCTCCACTTTTCGCGCCTACGTCGGGCAGCCGACTCCGGACGCGGGACCGAACAGCGTCAGTTACGCAACCGCGCAGGAGAAATACAGGAAGGCGCTCCAGCAGTTTGAAGCCATCGTGAATAAGTACAAGATGGTGCCGCGGCCGAAGGCCGTAGAGATCGCGCGCTACCAGGCGGGGGTTTGCCAGTCGCTGCTGGGGGATCACTCCGGAGCGATTCAGACCCTGACGGAAGCCAGCCAGGACCACGACCCGGAAATCGCTTCCATGGCAAAATTCGCGCTGGCGGGGGAATTGGCGAGCACCGGCAAGCTCCCCGAAGCGGCAAAGTACTTTCAGGAGCTGGCCGATCACCCCACCTTGAGCGTGCCGAAAGCGACCGCGCTGCTGGCCATGGCGGACGCCTACCGCGAGTCACAGCCCGCCAAGGCGCGCGAAATCTACGAGCGCGTCGAGAAGGAATTCGCCTCCAACGCTCCCGTGGCTGAGGCCGTCAAGCAGGATATCTCGACACTCGCTCCCTAGCCGGTTGCGCAAATTCCCCTCA
>JASIKV010000157.1 GCA_030049455.1 Terriglobia bacterium | reverse complement strand
TCCAGCCGCTCCCCGGTGTTGGCCACGAAAAACCTCGGACGCGGCAAGTCACGGTCCTAGCGCGGGTCAATTCCCCCCTGAGAATTATTCAGAGGGAATATACAAGAACACTTATTATTTTCAATGTGAGAAACAGAAGATTTTCAGCGCCCTGCTAGTTCTTCTGCAACTCCGCGATGGCCGCCAGCACTTCGTCGCTGTGCTCCTGGGGCTTCACACCCGTCCACACTTTGACGATCTTGCCGTGCGGGTCAATCAGAAAAGTGTTGCGGGAGGCCATTCCTCTTTCGTTCAGCGAGCCGTATTCCGCCACTACTTTCTTGTCCGTATCGGAGAGCAGCTTGAACGTCAGGCTCTGCTTGGCGCAGAAATCCTGGTGGCTTTCGGTTGAATCGACGCTCACGCCCACGATCACCGCGTTCTTTTCCTGATACTTTGCGAGGTCGCGCTGGAAATTGTGCGCCTCAATGGTGCAGCCGGGCGTGTTGTCCTTGGGATAGAAGTAGAGCACTACCCACTTGCCGTGAAAGCTCTTCAGGCTCACCACCGTTCCATCCTGGGAGGGAAGGCTTACGGCGGGGGCCTTCTGGCCGGCCTGGGGAACGTCGCCCGCCATGGCCATTCCCAAAGCGAGACTAAGGCCTGCGACCGTCATGGTAATGATGCGAGCCATGTGAAACGTGTTCATGGTTTCCTCCTGAATTTTGCCCCTCCAAATGAGGGCTATAACATACCTGTTTGGAATTTCTAACTCAACGCAGATTATGTGATGCGCGCAGCCGGAAAAAGTTGACCAACTTTTTGAGTGATTAAGGCTGCCCGTCCGCGGGAGGCGCGGGATTCCCTTGCGCCGGGTTCGGCAGGGTGTAGACCTTCTCGCCGGGTTTGACCAGGTGCATATCTTCACGCGCCTTTCGCTCGATCGCTTCCGGGTCGGTCCTGAGCGCCTGGTTCTGTTTTTCCAACTGTGCATTATCCTGCTGGAGTTGCAGGATGTGTTGCTGTAGCTGGCGCAGTTCCTTCTGCTGCCGCCGCGCGGCCAGATATCCGTTCTGGCCGAAGACGTTATGAACAATCAGCGCCACCGACGCCAGCACCAGCGCCAGAATCGTATTGCGGATTGCTGTGGAGCTTTTGAAGTCCCAATTCAACATGAGAAGTAAATTGCCGCACAGGAAAACGGCGGCGGGGACATCCTTCCGCCGGAAAGTAGAGCTGACATTTCTCCCGATCGGCGCCGGGCCGTTCGGAAGCGGAGTTGCCCCATACGCCCAGCCCATTGTATCTTCTGTTGCAAGTTTTGCGCAAGAAATGCATTGTGTCATCCGCAGCCCGGAAGCAGGAGGCGAAGCATGACCGACAAAGTCGTCGTCTTGGTAACAGCCGCAAACAAACGGCAATGTCAGGCCATCGCCCGGCGATTAGTGGAAAGCAAGCTGGCCGCCTGTGTGAATATCACTCAGCCCATTGAATCCATCTACCATTGGGAAGGAAAGATCGTCCGCGACCGCGAGTATCAGCTTCTTATCAAGAGCACCCGCGAGCTGTTCGAAGAAATCAAAGCCGCGGTCACCGAATTGCACAGTTACAAAACCCCGGAGATCATCTGTCTGCCCATCATTGACGGCTCTCGCAATTATCTTCAGTGGGTAAGCGACTCGGTGAAGCAGCCCGGCTCTTCTCTGCGGAACGCGGTAAAATAGGTCCACCGTCCGGCAACGCATTCGCGCTAAAGACCCGAATCGTCTGGCGGCAAACCATTTGCCACGAACATCATGCCGGGCGCCGGGCGCAGCCATGCCTGATGGGGGTCGCGCTGGAGTAAACTTTCCCCCCCAAACCTGCCTTCGGGTTCAACTTCCACCGAGTTGAGTTATTATGAAAAAGGAAGGGAAACAGTCCGAATCCGAAAAGGCTCGCCCCGGCGGCGGAACATCCAAGCTCTCGCACCAGAATCAACCCCCGCCGGCCCGATGGCATCTGATTGAAACGAAACTCTAAATCCGGAGGTTATACCCCATGTATTCGTCCCTGCACACCAAGCACATTGTGGCGGCGTGGGTTGCATCAAGTCTTCTTCTCCTAGTACCAGCGGGCGGTTCCGCCCAATCCCAGGATGAGAAGCCGAGTTCCGATACCACCAGTGTAATCGTGGTCGTCAGGGAATACGATGGCGGCCAACCCATCAGCCAGGCGCGCGTTACATTGATCTTTACTGAACCGGGCGGCCGCATCCGATTTGGGAAGGCCAAGAAGATCACCTACAATGCCAAAACCGACGCCCAGGGGCGCTACAAATTCACCTCCATCAACAAAGGGCCGATCACTCTGGTGGTTACCGCGACCGATCATCAAACCTACGGCAAAGACCTGGACCTTAATCAGGACGATCAGGTCTTCGAAGTCAAACTGAAGAAGCCTCAACCGCTCGTTTGATTTTCAATTTGGCCGTTTGTGAGCACTTCCATCGCCAGAAGGTGCATGTTCGCGGAGGAGTCGAAAATTTTTCTTGCGCGCAGATTGCATCAGGTTGGTGCAAAGAGTTAAAAACCGTTTGTGGGTTTAACCTTACCGTAATCTGAAACGACTTTTCCACAAAGTTTTCAACAGAACTGAGGAAAACCCAGGTCCGGTTGTGGGGAGAATCCTGGCTGAGTGTCAGCCCAACCCCTCTTCCAGATTTCTGCCGCACATACCCGCAGGTAAGTTTCGGCAGGCGGGCGAAATTTCTTCCCAGTTCCTAACCAAATATAAAACTTTCTGCCGGATCTTCAATTTCTTTAAGGCAATCCAAGCATCGCACGGATTCACGGACGCGGTGGAGTGCGAACTCCCGGAGGAAACATTCCCGGCGGACCAGCCGGACCCGGCGGCCTCGGGGGGGCTGCAAAATACTGGTCATCCATCCATATCACCGTGCTCTTCTTGATTTCCTCAATTGCGCCCTCGTTCTTCTGCTGGCGCAATTTTCTTTCGATTTCCGGGGTAGCAGCCTTCAAGTCAAGCGCATTGTGCCCGATGACCTGGAAAAACACCAGCGCCTGATTGATGTCGAGCGGCTCAGACACTTCGCCGTCTTTCAGCGCGAATGCCGCCTTTTCCATGTCCGAGCGCATGCCGCCGTGCCGAACCTTGCGAGGCTCGGGCTCAATAATGACTTCGCCGGGAGGAGTTTTATATTCCTCAGACAGCTTCTTGGGGTCAGCCCCAGCCAGAAGCGCTTTGCGGATTTCGTCAGCCCTCGCCATGGCTTCGTCAGCCGTCAGTCCCTGGGAAGTGACGGGAGACAACTTGGGGGGCTTTGTCTCATCAAAGTTCGACACCTTGACCCCGGCGGAGACCAATCCCGCCAGGATGCCGGGCAGATCTGCATCGTCTCCCGAATACTTGAAGGTTGCTTGCACATCCTGCACGCTCAGGCCTGAGACTTTAGGGTTCTTTTCCAGATAGCTGCGCACCACGGCATCGCTTGAACCCACCCAGCCCAGGCGAACCGTGGGTATCGGCTGGGGAGTCTCCGGCCCGGGGTTGGGCTTTTGCTCCGGAGATTTCTTCCGCACAACGATTTGCCGGACTTCAATTTCCTGGAATTCGTCGGCATGCGCCTTGTAATACTGCTCGATATCCTCCGGAGTCACTTTGGTAAGCTCATTCATGGCCGCTTGCGCTTCCAATTGCTGCTTCTGGAAGGCCAGCCGGCGGGCGAATTCGGGAGTCTGCTCGAGATGAAGCGCCTCGGCGCGCCTGGAAAGCAGGATGCTCAGCTCATAATAATCACCAAACTGCTTTTTACCCTGGGATGCAAGGGCCTGCTGGGTTTGCGGCGGCAGGGTCTCGATGATAGCGTCCATCTGAGCCTTGGTGAATTCCTGGTTGCCGATCTTCAGCACGACCTTCTCAGGCGGTTCAGGAGGCAATTCCTTGGCAGGCGCCGGAGCGCTTGCAACGGGCCCCGGATTTGCGGCGGGCCCGGGAGTCGGGCCTGGTGTCGGGCTGGGGCTTGGCGCCGGACCGGGCTGGGCAGCAGGCGCCGGTGTAGGACTGGCGCCCGGAGTCTGGCTCCAGCCTGCTCCTCCCATCAATGTCGAAACCATTAGTGCTAAAAAGAATCTCCAAAGACGGCGCGGATGGCTCTGTTCCATGAATACTATCCTTTAATGTAAGAGTTACTCGCCCGAAGGCCTATTTATCGTAGCACAATCTTCTGACCCTCAGAAGGCGGATGGCTAAGAACGGAATGTAAACGGCACAGGGCAAACCGGCATGTTCCTGTTGGAAATACTTGGCGCAGCAGATATCAGTGCCGAAAGTTTTTCAGCAAGGCACGCAAGGCATCAGGACGTAATGCGGCCTCGCATTCGAAGTCGACGGAATTGCCACAAGGTGGAGCGTCTTTTGATAATGATTGTGCTTCTGACGGTTCCGTACCCGAAGATGCGAGAACGATACCGAGGAGAGTGAAAAGGGAGACCCTTGCACGCCTGGAGCACCTCTTCCCCATCCTACTCTCGATTCCCGCTCCTACTGCAGAACACCCTGCAACGGGCTGGAGGCCGAGGCGTAAAGCTTCTTTGACATGCGGCCCGCAAGATATGCCTGGCGGCCGGCCAGGATAGCATTTTTCATGGCGTGGGCCATCAGCACGGTGTCCTGTGCGCTGGCGATTCCGGTATTCATCAGCACCGCGTCAGCGCCCAGCTCCATCGCCAAAGCGGCGTCGGAAGCGGTTCCCACGCCCGCATCGATGATCAGCGGAACGGTGGTGATCATCTCGCGCAGAATCCGGATGTTGGTGGGGTTCTGAATCCCCAGACCGGACCCGATGGGCGC
>JASIKV010000156.1 GCA_030049455.1 Terriglobia bacterium | reverse complement strand
TCAACTGAAACGTAGACATCCGGCCAGCCGTCGTTATCGAAATCGTAGGAGACGGCGGTGATCGAGTAACGCGGGCCGGGCTTGAGAATTCCGGCCTGCTCCGACACGTTTGCGAAAGTGCCGTTGCCGTTGTTGTGATAGAGGATGTTGCTCCCGCCGGGCAGGCCGCGCGGCCCACACATCACCGGGATGCCTTTCCACTGGCAAAAGCCGCTATCCCCCGGCATCGGAACTTTCTGCATATCGAAATCGATGTAGTTGCACACGAATAAGTCCAAAAACCCGTCGCGATCGTAATCGAGCCAAGTGCAGCCGGACCCCCAGCGCACGCGGTCCTCCCAAAGGCCGGCTTTTCGCGTTACATCGGTGAACGTGCCGTCGCCATTGTTGTGCCACAGCACGTTGTGGCCCCAATAGGTGCAGAACAGATCGTCCCAGCCGTCGTTATCATAATCGCCCACGCACACGCCCGTGCCCCATCCGGTGAGGCCAAGGCCGGATTTCTCCGTGACGTCGGTAAACGTTCCATCCCGATTGTTTTTGAACAAGTGTTGCGTGGGAGTTTTGCCGTCGGGATAGGGTTCTTCGCCCGGCAGGCGGTCACCGTTGGTGAGGTAGATGTCCAGCCAGCCGTCCTGATCGTAGTCGAAGAATGCCAGTCCGCTGCCTTTGGCTTCGATGATGTATTTCTTCCGCTTCACGCCGCCCCACACGTTGGGGACATTCAGCCCGGCCTGCTTCGCGACGTCTACAAAGGTGACGGAAGAGGGAGTTTCAGGGTGAGGGACGGAGGCGGCTTGAAGCAAGGGGATTCCCGTCCATCGCCAAACAGGAGTGGTCAGGGCGTCCAGCGCGCTTGAACTCAATAACATCGCTGAGCCGCCCAGCCAATTTCGACGTGAGAATTTCATACGCTCCCGAAAGTTCGCAATCCCGGAACGATATTGTACTCCGGACTGCTGAAATATTGTTTTGGCTGATCGGTGCTGTCCTAATTTGCAAATGTCGTCTTTTCGCGCCCTGCGCGAACCGTTGTAGCGCTGACCCCGCCAGGGCGGGGTCGGCGCTACCTTCAAATTAGGACAGCAGGGGCTGATCCATCGGCTGGAATGCTTATTGAGGGGCGCGCCTTGGTGGCGGTATAGTTTCAGTGCCGGCCCTGACGAGGAAGATGATTGCGATTCCGAATGGGAAAACACAACTCGGCCTTCGCGGCCCTTGCCGCCGCGGGATCCCTGAGCGCCGCCGTCCTTCTGCATGCAGCGCTGAGGGGCGCCGCCCGGCGGCCGGAGCCGCCCCCGCCCGCTTCCAATCCCATCGCCGTTCACTTTACCGACGTCCGGCAGGCCGCTGGAATCACCTTTCGGCACGATGCCACGATGAGTGCGAACAAGGAATACCTGGAAACCATGGGGAACGGCGTGGGTTGGATCGACTACGATCAGGACGGGTTGATGGACCTTTATTTCGTGCAGTCGGCGGCCACGGATTGGTACAAACCCTCGCACCCGTTGCGCTCCGCTCTGTATCACAACAACGGCGACGGGACGTTTACGGACGTTACGGAAAGGGCGGGCGTCGGCGCAGCGGGTTTTTACGGGCAGGGCGTGGCCGTGGGCGATTATGACAACGACGGGTATCCCGACCTGCTGGTGACCGGATACGGGCATGCCATCCTTTTCCACAACAACGGTGACGGGACGTTTACCGACGTGACCGCCCGCGCCGGTGTGGCGGATGAAGGAAACTGGTCAACCAGCGCGGGATGGTTTGACTATGACAAAGACGGTTATCTTGACCTCGTGATCTGCAACTACATCCAGTGGTCGCCCCAAAATAATATCTGGTGCGGTGAACATAAGCCCGGCTATCGCGCCTATTGCCACCCGGACAATTACCGGGGTGAGAAGCTCAAGCTCTATCACAACAACCATGACGGCACCTTCACCGACGTGAGCGACGCATCGGGAGTCGGCAAGCCGGAAGCCAAAGGAATGGGCGTCGTGCTGGCGGACTTCAATAATGACGGGTGGCCCGACATCATGGTCGCCAACGACACCTGGCCGAATTTTCTGTTTCTCAACAACCACGACGGGACGTTTCGCGACGTCTCAATGATTTCAGGAGTCGCGGCGAGCGAGGATGGGAAATACGAAGCCGGCATGGGCGTTGACGCCGCCGACGTGGATGGCGACGGCTGGCCGGACATCTACATCACACATCTGGATTTCGAGCTGAACCGCCTTTACCACAACAACCACGACGAGTCGTTTGACGATGATACCTTCGCCTCCGGCCTGGGAAATCAGGCCATCCTGCTCAGCGGCGTCAGCGCCAAGATGTTCGACTACGACAATGACGGGTGGGTGGATATTTTCCAGGCGAATGGAAGTATGCTGGACAACATCAACCTTTATCACAAGGAGGTTCCGTGGAAGCAACCCAAGCTGATGTTTCGCAATCTGGGCGGGGGAAAGTTCGCCAAAGTCTCCGATCAATTGGGTGCCGACTTCATGAAGCCGACGGTGGGGCGGGGCTCTGCCGTAGCTGACTTTGATAACGACGGTGACCTGGACATCGCCGTATCAAACAGCAATGACTTCCCGCAACTCCTTCGCAACGATGGTGGAAATTCCAACCACTGGCTGGAAATAAAGTTGGTCGGGGTGAAATCCAACCGCGACGGCCGCGGCGCAGCGCTGAAGCTTACTTCCGAAGGATTTGTTCAATACCGCCAGGCGCAGGGAGGAATGGGTTACATGTCGGCCCACGACCCGCGAATTCATTTCGGGCTGGGAAGCAGAAAAAGCGTGGATTCCCTCGAAATCACCTGGCCCAGCGGAATCGTCGACAAGCTTTCCAATCTGCCCATCGATGAAATTCTCACCGTGAAAGAGGGCGAAGGCATTGTTCCCGGCCGGTTTCCCCGCGTCAAGCCGCAGGGTTGATTATGGCTGGCCGCCGGAGACTGCGGGTGTTCGGAACGGGTCGTCTGCCGCCACCCGGCTTTCACAGCTCCTAACGTGGTGATGAAGGAAGCATCGAAGGCAGAAGGACCAAAGCCCGGCGCGCGCCGGCACCATGGGTTTTAATTTGCACGGCGGTCGCAAGCTCGCCACGGCAATTCTAAGGGTCGCCCTTGCGACAAGATTCACCCCCGGGTTCCACGGTGAAATATTGGTAGACTGAAGGCATGGCCTTGATGGAAAGCGGCAAATACTCGCGTCAGATTCTCTTTCCGCCCATCGGCGCCGAAGGTCAGGCGAAACTGCGGCAATCGAAGGTGGTAATTCTGGGCTGCGGCGCGCTGGGCACGGCGCAGGCTAATGCTTTGGTGCGCGCCGGAGTGGGCACCGTGCGCATTGTGGATCGCGATTTCGTGGAGGAATCGAACCTTCAGCGCCAGATGCTGTTTGACGAGGCCGATGCCCGTGCAAACCTTCCCAAGGCCGTGGCCGCCGAACGAAAACTTCGCCAGATCAATTCCGACGTGCATGTGGAAGGAATTGTGGCCGACGCTGACAGCAGCAACATCGAGGAGTTTATTGAAGGATTCCACGCCGTCCTGGATGCCACGGATAATTTTGAAAGCCGTTACCTGTTGAATGACGCCGCGGTGAAATTGGGGGTCCCCTGGATATACGGCGCGGTGGTCGCCAGTTACGCGGCCACCATGACGATTCTGCCCGGTCGAACCGCCTGCCTGGCGTGTGTGTTCCCCAAAGCTCCGCTGGGAATCCACGAAACCTGCGACACGGTGGGCGTAATCGGCCCCGCCGTTTCCTGGGGCGCGGCCGTTCAATCCACTGAGGCGCTCAAAATACTGCTCGGGCGCGAGGCCGACTTGCACGGTTCGCTGCTGGCGTACGACTTGTGGAGCAACCGCTTCCAGCAAATCAAGATTGCGCGCGATCCGCAATGCCGCGTCTGCGTGGCGCATGAGTTCGCCGTCCTTGAGCAGGGCGCCTCCTCACATGTCAGCATGTGCGGAAGGGATTCAGTGCAGATTCACCAGCCGGAGTCGCGCGCGTTGGATCTTTCGGCGCTGAAGACCAGGCTGGAACGATTCGGTCCCGTGCTGGCCAACGATTTCTTGTTGAAGTGCTCACTGGATACTTACGAATTGACCGTATTTCCGGATGGCCGCGTGATCGTGAAGGGGACGCAGGACCCGGCCGTGGCCCGGGGACTCTACGCGCGCTATATTGGGGCATAATGTGGGGGTGCGCGGGCCGCTCCGCGGTTTCGAAATCCAGTAGTTCGGACGATGAGGAAGAGGAATGATGGCATTTTTTGTCGGGCTTGGGCTCATGTGTGCCAGCGCGCTGATGTATGAGATTGTGCTGACTCGTCTGCTGAGCGTGATTTGCTGGTACTACCTCGCCTTCGTTTCCGTCTCCATGGCCATGTTCGGAATGACCGCGGGCGCGCTGCTGGTGCAGCTTCGGGCGGCATGGTTCGAGGGAAGCCAGGTGCGGCGCCGCATGGCGCAGGCGGCTTTTGCCATGGCCGTTTCCATGCCCATCGTTCTGGTCATCATGTTCGCGATCCCCCTGGACATCTCCTTTGCTCTTCAAACGGTAGGCAGCTTCCTGGTTTTTTGTTTTTTCATCTCCATCCCTTTTTTCTTTGCGGGGATTGTGGTTTGTCTTTCGCTCACCAAAACCCAGGCCCCGATCGGACGTGTTTATTTTGCCGACCTGACCGGCGCGGCGGCGGGATGCTTCGGCTCACTGGTCCTGATGAGCCTGATTGACGGGCCGAGCGCTGTGATGGTGATTTCCGGCCTGGTTTTCCTGAGCGCGTCGTTCTACGCGGATTTTGCCGGCGAGCAGGCCTTTCGCAAGCGTTGCGTCATTTGGGCGGCGGTGCTGGCCGTGCTGGCGGGGCTCAACGCCACCACGATTCACGGCATTCAACCCATCTGGTCCAAAGGAAAGCTCGACCCCCGCACTGACATCCTTTATGAGACCTGGAATCCCATTTCCCGGGTGCGAGTCGTCGCGCCGAAAATGGAAGCGCGCTTCGTCGCGCCGCAGGCTCCGCTGGTGTGGAGAGAGGTGGTCTACATCGACATCGATAACGACGCGGCGACGGGCATTTATCGTTACCAGGGCGACCTTCGGGATGTGGATTTCCTCGAGTCGGAAGTTCACTCGCTGGGGGCGCGAATCCGGGCCGGAGGCAGCGCCGCGATTATCGGTGTAGGCGGAGGACGGGACGTAATGTCCTGCGCCCTTTTCGGATTTCACCGCATTGTGGGAATCGAAATCAACCCGGCTATTGCCGATGTTTTTTCAAGGAGGATGGCCTGGTATTCGGGTTTCGAGAAGATTCCCAACTTTGAGCTGCACACCGATGAAGGCCGCAGCTATCTGACGCGCAGTCACGAGAAATTCGATCTGATCGCCGCCACCGTCGTCGATACCTGGGCGGCCACGGCAGCCGGCGCCATGGCCTTGACGGAGAATTCGCTGTATTCGCTGGACGGCTGGCGGGTTTTTTACGACCACTTGAACCCCGGCGGTGTCATCGCCTTCAGCCGCTGGAATCACAAGCCCGACTTCCATGAGACGACACGCTTGTTTTCGCTCGCCTACGCCACGCTGCTCAGCGAAGGCGTAAAGGATCCGGAGAAACACCTGGCCATGATCGGGCAACTTGAATTGGCCACGCTTTTGACCAGCAATCAACCCTTCAGCCCGCAGGATTTGGAAAAAATAAAAACCACGGCGAAGAATTTGGATTTCCAGATTCTCTATTTGCCCGGAGAGGAACTGGGGATGCCGCAGTTGCAGCCGGTTTTGCAGGCGCACTCCCTTCAGGACCTTGCCGCGCTCCGCTCCCGCGATTATTTTGACCTTTCTCCGCCCACAGACGCCTCTCCTTACTTTTTCAGTTTTGTGCGATTTCATGCCATTCCGGGAATTCTGCGAATACCCGGGGTGGATTGGAGGGCGCTGCTTCCCCTGCTGAATCTCGGCATCTTCATGTTCGCCGCGCTGATCCTCGTCGCCGTGACCATTCTTTGGCCCGCCCGGCGCTGGTCGCGTTTACATCAAGGTTCAGGCCGGGCGCCCTCCGGGGCCATCCTTTATTTCATTGGCATCGGCCTCGGATTCATGCTGGCGGAAATGGGAATGATGCAGCAGCTCTCCATCTTTCTTGGCCAGCCGGTTTATTCCCTGGCGGTGGTGCTGGCGGGATTGATTCTTTTCGCAGGGTTGGGCAGCCTGGCATCGGATCGGATACCCTTGAACTCGGCGTTAAAAAGCCGGGCGCCGGCATTGGTCTCGGCGCTGGTTCTTGTGGTCTATTCGCTGCTGGTGCTCCCCGCCATCCACGCGGCGGTGGCCGGAGTCCTGTGGCAGCGCATTGTGGTTTCCCTGGCGATGGTGGCGCCTTGCGGATTCATCATGGGATTTTGCTTTCCGGTGGGGATGCGCTGGGTAAGCGAACTGGGGCAGGAGGGGAATTTGCCGTGGATGTGGGCGCTGAATGGCGCCGCTTCCGTGCTGGCCAGTTTCCTTGCCATGGCGATATCAACGGAAACGACGATTCGGGCCTGCGTGCTTACCGGCGCCGCGTGCTACGCGCTGGGCGGACTGCTCCTGACCGGGCGCTCCAAGTCGCAAGTTGCCGAAGCCGAAATGGCAGGCAGCGCGAAGTCTGCGTCATAAGATTGCGCCGCGATGAACACTTCGCCCCACGCAAAATCCGGCCGGCAGACTGGCGTCATTCAGGGCCGGGAGACTATTTGCCTCCGGGGCGGGCGGCTTCCGCAGCGCTTGCCTGCTGGACATCAGATGTGACCGGCAATTCCCGCGTCAATTGGTAATTAAGTTCTGTTCCCGCAGGAATGGTCAGATCCTTCCCGCGGCGCCGCAAACGATCCACCGTCGTGACCGTCAATCCCAGTGTGGCGCCCACAACCGGGTGGGCAAATATCAATCCCACCAGTATTCCGCCTGCGGTTCCGCCTCCGATTTCCTCAAAATCCGCAAAGCGCGAGCTGGGGCCCTTCACCAGTCCTTCGTTTCCCACCACCTTGACGTGGTCCACTCCGTAGGCAGTCATCAAAGTTGCTCCGAGGGGCAGGCTATGGCCGTCCGGGAAAGTAATCTGTTCCACCGCCAGCCGCATCTGGCCGACCCCTTTGATTCGCCCAGGGCGTTCCATGAGCGTGATGTGCCCGGCGAGCGTCGCGCCCACCGGGATGACGACGGAGCCGTCGACGGCAACGGGCTCCCTAACGCTGAGGGTGAACGCATCGCCCTGCACGTTGATTTTGGTGGTAAGAGTTTGATTCGTGCGGCAATGGATCATGGTGCCGGCGGGAACGGACAGAGCCTCCGGCCGTGCCAAATCTTCAGCGTGTGCAAATGAAATTCCTGCGAAGGCGAGAGCCATCGCCAGCAAAGCGCGCTTGACCATGCTGAACCTCCTGAAAGGTTTTCATGGCCGGACTCTGGCGCTTTGTCCAGCTTGGTTGGAACTGAAGAAATCAAGAAGTGAGTGGGGAGACCCGCTCACGGTGATAGGGCCTCCCCGCCGAACTTGCTACTGCGCTCCCTCCGAGCGCGAAGCAACCTGGGTAACACCCTTCGGGGTACTCAAGTACCCCTTCACCTGATTTGATCCTACACTATTTACCACCATCTCGTACGGCTTTTTTGAACCGTTCACAAAGAAGTAGACCGGGGAGTTCACCGAGCAATCCTTCCGCTCCACTTCCATGTCATCGGCAAGAGTCGCAACCGTGAACTGATGACGCTTGAAATTGGTCTTGCGGAGCGTCAGTCCCACGCCCGCCACCTTTGATTGTTGACCGCGGGTCAGGGTGAATTCGAAATAGTCGCGGTCGCCCAGCTTGCGCAGGTATTCGATATCGTCATGGTTGCGCGCGATGAGCGTGCCCATTTCGCTGCGGGCCATTCCCAGGTCGGACGCCAGCGTGCTGACGTTTTTCTGCGTCGTGTTCAAGTCGGTCTTCGTGGAAGAAAGATCCTGGGTCAGCGCGCCCACTTGCTGCGCGTCGGCTTTCTGGTCAAGTTCCTGCTTCAGTTGCTCTGTCTGGGCGCGCTGCTGGTCCTGGAGTTGCGCCACCATGGTGCGCGCGCGTTTCAACTCGCCACTCTGCGCTCCCACGCGCTTTGAGGCGTTGTCGAGTTCGGTTCTGACGGCATCCAGCTCCTGGGCGTTCTGTTGCTCGATTGCGGCAAGACGATTCGAGACTTGACTGCGCATTTCGCCGGTCAGGTCTTCGCGCAACTGGCTCTGCTTCTGGCTCAATTGTTCGTTCAAAGTGTTCATCCGGCCTACCGTAAAAAATTCCCCCACGGCCAGAGCGGCGAGAATCAAAAAGATCGAAACAAATTTGGCGCCGTCTTTCGTACCCGTGGTCGGCTCCATCTGAAGTCCCTCTTGTGAGGGCGCATCGTTGGTCAGCATGGTCGTATCTCCCCTCGATTTGATTTGATACTTCAGGAAGCTTCACGGACGGCCTGTGAGGGGCTCCCCGCCACGTGGGGATGCACGCCGGGTGCCAACCGGGGCGTCTTTATCTATCTCCCTTTTGAAGAGCTTACAAGGAGGGGTGGAAAGGCCTTTGGTTTCGGGCACGGTAGGTCTTACGCGCGGCAAGTAAAAAGTGCAATCTGCTGGTCACCGTCATTTGCAGGTTGAGACGCAAGTTATTTAGAAGGGTGAGACGTACTTTTCTTACGCTCCCTGGCCCACCCGGGTTTGTTCACCTGCGGGGTTCGTGCAATGGCCAGCGAATCCGGTTCAACATCCTGGGTAATCGTTGAGCCCGCCGCCGTGTAGGATCCCTTGCCGATGCGCACCGGCGCAACCAGCATGTTTCCACTGCCGATGAAGACTTCGTCCTCAATTATGGTGGGGATCTTCCTGGCGCCATCGTAGTTGCAGGTTATGGTGCCCGCGCCGATGTTGGTGCGCTCACCCACCGTCGCGTCACCCAGGTAGGTCAGGTGCTGGGCCTTGGTGCCGCGCCCGATGCTGGAATGCTTGACCTCAACAAAGTTGCCGATTTTGACGTCGGCGCCGAGGGTCGAGCCCATGCGCAAATGCGCGAACGGCCCGATGGCCGCGCCTGCAGCAATTTCGGCGTCGGTAATGACGCACGATTGGCGCACCGTGACCTTGTCTCCCAGAGCTGAATTGGTGATGGTCGAATACGGCTCCAGGTGGCAACCGCTGCCGAGCCGCGTGCTCCCGCGCAGGCTGACGCCCACGCCCACCTCCGTGTCAGGCCCGATGGTCACGTCCGGGTCGATGTACACCGCCTCCGGGTCGGTGAACGTCACGCCCTCCTTCATCAAGGCTTGGGCCTTGCGCAGGTAAAGCATTTTCGCCGTTTCCGCAAGCTGCGCGCGGTCGTTGATGCCCTGGACTTCCTCGGCCGGAGCTTCGAAGGCCGCAACCTTCAGGCGGCGCCGGTTGAAAATCTCGACCAAATCCGTAAGCAGGTATTCCTTTTGAGGGTTGTCCGGCGATAGTTCGCCAAGGTGCTTGAGCAGCGGCAGGCGCGAAAAGCAAAGGATGCCCGAATTGACTTCGCGGATTTTCTTTTGCGCGGCCGTCGCCGCTTTTTCCTCAATGATGGCGCGCACACTTTTGCCCGCGCCGCGCACAATCCGGCCGTAGCCGGTGGGATTTTCCACGCGCATGGAGAGAATGGTGCAAGCCGCCCGCTGCCCGCGGTGCGTTGCCACCAGCGCCGCCAGCGTTTCCGGCCGAAGCAATGGAGCGTCTCCCACCAGCGCCAGCACCACATCACTGGGGCAGTGCTCAAGTTCCGGGCGCGCCACAATCAGGGCATGACCGGTGCCCAACTGCTCTTTCTGCTCGATGAATTCCACCCCCGGCCGCGTAAAGGCGCTGCGCATCTCTTCGGCCTTATGGCCGATGACCAGGTAAATCCGTTCGGCATGAGCCGCCGCCGCGGTCCGCAAGACGTATTCACCCAGCAAACGGCCCGCCAGCGGGTGCAGCAGCTTCGGATGCTCGGACTTGAATCGCGTCGCCTTGCCGGCGCCCAGGATGACTATTGAAAAACCCTCATGCTTCATCGATGGCTCCACAACCAGGACATCTTGGAATGTAGAAACGCCCCCTGCGCGACGCGGAGGGCATCGTCAGTTGAGGCCCTCGCGTGCGGCCTCACGCATTCTAAATCGGCAAAGGAACGAATTACCAGTAGGTTCGCGCTTCAGTGTAGGACCGTCTCCGCAGGCAGGTTACCAGCGGGTGCAACCACATAAACGTATTCCAAAAGCTCGCTTCCGGTATTGGCGACGTTGTGCCGCGTTGCCGGGGGAATGTAGACGAGCGCAGGCGCGGTGAAAGGTTTGGCTGGCTGGCCCTCGATGCGTGCCTCGCCGCTCCCATGAAGGATGACCAGCGATTCCTCGTTCTTCCCCGTGGTGTGCCAGCCGACCGTTTCGCCGGTCTTCAGCCGGACAAATCCGCTGCGCATCCCCGCCGTCTGTGGGACGCCGTGGAGGAGCGGACAATCTCCGCCCGCACACTGCAACTTCATGCTGAGCGGACCGGGTTTCGGAGCCTGCGAGAACAGGGGCACCACGGCAAGGATGATGCTCGTCAAAAGTACCAGCAGGAACGCAGTTTTGATTCGTTTCATAGCCGCTCCATCGAAACCTTGACTAAACGGGGCACCTTTTAAGTCACACTGTCGCTAAAAAGTGAATTTTGCGGCGGCCTGGACCAGGCGCGGGGATGCGGCGCTGACGACTTCGCCGAAATGGGGATCGTTCACTTCTCCATCGACGGAGGCTGCTCCGTAAAACTGGGCATGATTAAACACGTTAAATGCCTCGAGGCGAATCTCCAGGGATTTTGCCTCGGTGATGCGCAGGACCTTGGTGAGGGTCATATCGAAGTTGCTGATTCCCGGACCGTAGAAGAATCGCCGGCTGGCGGTCCCAAGCTGGCCGAGCTTTTCCGGACTGAACGCTGCTGTGTTGAACTCGGAGCGGCCGTTCCGTGGGTTTGTATTGATTTGAAGCGGCGCGCCGTCGTAGTCCGGCGTATCGAGCAAGTAATTGTTCACGCCGTTGCCGAGCGTTCCCAACAAGGAATTGTCCGAGTCGTCGTAGAGGGTTACCGGAAAGCCGGTGCTGAACCGCGTGGTCCCTGCGATGCTCCAGCCGTCGGTGAGCCGGCCCGCCCGTCCGCTAAGTCGAGTGAATGGCAACGCCAGTTTGTAGCTGGCCACGAAATCCTGCGTCATATCGAAGGCGGAGATTACACGCGTCCCATTGAGATTCAGAGGATTCAGTTGCTCTCCCAGGTTGGAGGCCTGATCAATCGATTTGCTGTAGGTGTAGCCGACCAGGAATTCCGATCCGCGGCCGACGTAGCGAAGATTGGCTTCAAGCGCGTCGTAGGCGGAGTTCCCAATGGTCGTCTGAGCGGTATTCTCGCCGTAATCGGGACCCAGCCCCACCCGCGTGCCTTGGTATACCTGGCCGCCGGCGCTGGTGATCATCGCGTCTTCGCCAAAGGGTCCGCACGTCGGACTGCCCGGCGCGACTTCACTCGGCTGGCTCAGGCTCAGGCAGAGCGCCTGGTTGCTGGGATTGGTGGACAGCACGTCCAGCAGATGATGCCCCTGGTTGCCCACGTAATTCAGGGTCAGCAGCATGCTGGAGGTAATCTGCCGCTCGAACGAGAACATGAAATTTTCGGTGTAGGGAACGTCGTTGCGATAGTAAAAATACGGATCGGCAGCGATGGGAATGACGTTGGCAAAGTCAAATGTCGTGTTGGGATTTTTGGCGGAGACGTTGTAAGGGGGAAAGGTGAGAGGGAAAGGATCGACGTTCTCGCCGCCGTCAGCGGCATTAAGGAAGGGGGTTGCGAACAGCGGCGGCTCGGGACTTAGGTAGTTGTATCCGAACGGTGGAACGGCATACATGATCCCCGCCGAAAGGCCGCCGAAGGCTGTGTAGAAAATTCCGTAGCTGGCGCGCAGGCTGCTCTTTCCACTCGCCCCAAAGATTTCCTTCAAGATTCCGCGATCGAACTTCGGCGCATAAGCGATGCCGATGCGCGGAGCGAAATTGTCCGCCTTGGAAGGCGAAATGGTGCTGGGAATTCCCGGATCGCCGGGAACCACCAGCCCCGGCGGCGCGTCCGGATACAACACCGATTGCCTTCCGGGAATGATGGTCTGCAGTTCGTTATGTTTCTCCCAGAAGGGCATGATGTAATCCCAACGCAGGCCGAAATTGACGGTCAAATGGGGGCCCACTCGCCAACTGTCCTGCGCGAACAGGCCGGCATAGCGATTCCGCAAATAAAACGGCTCGCCCGACGATTGGGTGAAGTTACTGGGCACGCCGATCAAGAAATCGGCAAAAGCGTTTCCGGTTTCCGTGCCATTGATGTTAAACGTTCCATTGAAGGTCGCGTTGGGATGCTCGTTTACCTGATCGACATGAAATTGTCCGCCGAACTTCAGCGTGTGGGTGCCGATCACCTTGGAAACAGTGTCACTGACATAGAGCGTATTGTTGTTCTGGGTTTCATTGGTAATCGGAACGCCCATGACGAACGACGGGAACGTTATATTCTCAACCCCTTCGAATTGCGGCGCCTGCACGACAATTCCCGGTGTTCCCACGCCGCTCACGAAGCCTTGAGAGGCCATACTGACTCCCAGGCCCCCGCGCGGCTGCCCAATCACGTTGGCATTGCGCAACAGCCCCAGGTGGAACTCATTGACCACTCGGGTTCCAAAGGCCTTAGAATCTCCCAAGCTCATTAGTATGGATCTCCCGAACGTCAACGCGTCAAAACCCGGAATGCTCGCTCCCCCTTGCAGACCCGGATAGGGGTTGTCGAGACTATAGTCGTCGAAAAAGTAGTAGGCGGAGACCTGGCCCCAGCCGGTGTTGGCGTCGATGCGCCCGGAAGCTTTGTCGTCGCGGACCGTTTGGGCGAACGCTGAGGTGGAATATTGATCGGACCCGATGTTGGGTGCAGGAATGTACTGAAGAAGGTCGTGTCCTGGTGACGACCACGCTCCCTGCGGAATTACGGCGCTCGGAAAGACACAGGCGGTACTCGACGTGCATCCTGGTGTGTAATAAGGCTCCCCGGCGGCAACATTGTAACCCAGCCCCTGCGTAAGCAAGCCTGCGATGTACGATCCGCTGACTGTTGCGGGTACGAGTTTCCCGCTTGCGTCCGTCGTCACAAAAGAATTGGCCTGGTCGGAAAGATTACCCTCACGGTCTTGCGCGGAAGGCACAGTGATCAATCCCGTTTCAACCCCCTGGTTCGTCCGGGTGCCCTGGTAATCCCCAAAGAAATAGACCTTCCCGCGCCGAATGGGCCCTCCGAGAGTTCCGCCAAATTGGTTTTGTTGGAATGCCGGCACGTTGGGGTCGAAGTAGCCGCGGGCGTCCAGGACGGTGTTGCGCAGGAATTCAAACGCATCTCCGTGGAAGGAGTCACTCCCTGACTTGGTAATGACTGTGACCATGCCGCCGTTATAGTTGCCGTATTCAGGGTCGAAGTTATTGGTCAACACACGGAATTCATCGATGGAATCCAGATTCGGCACGATGGAAGTGCCGCCGTTCATGTGCTCCTGAACGTCAATCCCATCGACCATAAACCCGTTGGAGGACTCCCGCTGCCCGTCGATCGACAAGTTCCCCGGATTCAAATCGCCGGAAGGATTTAGCGTTCCTGTCACGCCGGCCATGATCACGGAACTGGGCAGAAGCGTCGTGACCGGGACCACTCCCGGCTGAATGGGCAAGAGATCGGTGTAGCTTCGCCCGTTCAAGGGAAGTGCGGTCATCTGATTTCCCGTTACCAACTCGCCCAAATGGGTTGCAACGGTGTCCACCTGCGCCTCGCTCGCCGCCGCCGTGGCGGTGACCACAACCATCTGGGACTGCTGGCCCAGTTCCATCACTGCGTCCACTTTCAGAGCGGCATCGGTGTCAACCGTCAAGTTCGCTTTCTTCTGCGTCTTGAATCCCACCGCCTCAAAGATCAGATCGTAGCGGCCCACCGGCAGAGTCGGAAAGGAGTAGAATCCCTGATTGTCGGAAATTGCTCGAAAGGTAGTTCTGAGGGCAGTATTGGTCAACGTCAATGTGGCCCCGGGAATTACCGCTCCTGATGGGTCGGTGATCGTGCCCGAGATCCTGCCGTTCGCCGCCGCCCATAATGAAGCCGAGCTGAGGAGAAGCCAGGCGGTCAATCGGCGAGCCTTTTTCAGTGTCATCGACATTCCTATAATCCCTGTCACATTCCAAGGTGTCCCTTGCGTACTACGATTGCAGAATTCGTGTTACCGAGTAGCATGATTCTACATCTCGTGCTACGCGTCAACACTTTTTCTACAATTTTGTGCGTGGTCCTCTGCACCCCACCAGTCAGGCAGCGCAGGATTTACCAGTAGTGGGGTATGACGGGGCTTCGCAAAGTACGTGCAGGCAACGGATGGGGATGCTGATTCGGACAGCAGTTTCCATAGAACAGGAGCTGAGAGCGGTTGTGGGGATGTAATCCAGGGTTACTGCGGGTGCTCGCCGGCGCTGGTGACGACCAGTTGGCCGTGATTGACGCCGCGCAGGCTCAGGATCCCGTTGGCAAAATCCCGGACCTCCCGGCTGCGCCCCTTCACGACCACCACTTCAAGGCAGTTGTGGTGGTCCAGGTGTACGTGCATCGATGAAAGCACTTTGCCGCCCAACTGATGCTGCGCCTCAACCAACTTTTCGGTCAGATTGGGCCGATGATGATCGTAGACAATCGTTAGAGTTCCCACGACGATCCGGTTTTGATCGATTTGTACTTCTACCAGATGATCGCGAATCAGGTCTCGGATTGCCTCGGAGCGGTTGCCATACCTTTTTTCAGTGATAATTTTGTCAAATTGCCGGAGCAGACCGGACTCCAGGGAAACTCCAATTCGCGCCAACTCTCCCATCAACCACCTCCACCACTGTTTGAAGATCGAACTGGGGGAAACCCGCCCAACTATAACCCCGTTCTTATGATGAAACGGAACAAACTTCGAAATGTGAAGAGTGAATTGGTTCTATGAAGGGAAAGCCGCCTTATGTTGGAACGTTGAAGCGCACAGCGCGCGATGCATGATCAAACCAGCGGCCAGAACAGCATTCGAGCCATGGGGTGGCGCAAATATCGTTTCTTATGTCTGCGCCGCCCGCGGGCACGCGAAGTATCGAGTAATGGACCTGGCATTATGGCATATCCCCATCACATGAACGCGGCTTCGCAGAATGGAAACGGAGGTGCTGCTGCGAGAGCCCTCCAAGCTTACTCCCGCGCTGCTCGCAGCCTGCCGGCGGTATGCCCGCACCTCGCCGGAGGCCGGAAGCGATGCAGGGTCGGGAATGTTTTGCGAAAAAGCCTTTTCCAGGTGGTGAACCCGCCATCGAGATTGGTGTAGGCCAACATAACTTCACTTCCTTGCATCCTTGCCCTTTGATGTGTCTCGTGATAGGGTGAGCATCCGCGAAGGGGGCGAAATGAATCAACGCATGACGATGGGTTCAGGCGCAGGACGTTTGGGTGCGGCGCGCGTAATAGCCGTCGCCGTCTTGGCGTCAATCGCCCTGTGCGCGAGACCCGCCGGTGCAGCGGATGCGAATTATCATCTCCTGAAGAAAGTCGTGCTGGGCGGCGAAGGCGGGTGGGACTACCTGATTTGCGACAGTGCGGCGCGCCGCCTTTTCATCTCACGCGGTTCGCATGTGATGGTGGTGGATG
>JASIKV010000009.1 GCA_030049455.1 Terriglobia bacterium | reverse complement strand
GCGTGGGGCTGGGCTTTCTGCAAGTGGTGCTTGACAAGGGCGAGCGCGAGGATTGGTTCGGCTCAAACTTCATCATTTTCTGCGCCATCGTCGGCGGCATCGGGCTGATCGGCGGATTCATCTGGGAATTGACGCGCGAAGACCCTGTGGTGGACTTCCGCATGCTGAAGGACCGCAACTTCATGCTGGCTTCATTCACCATGTTCATGCTGGGCTTCGTGCTTTACGGCACCACCGTGCTGCTGCCCCTGATGCTGCAAACGCTGATGGGTTATACGGCCCTTTGGGCCGGGTTGGTGCTGTCACCGGGAAGTCTGTTCACCCTTGTCGCCTTGCCGCTGGTGGGGCGATTGATGCAACGAATCGAGGCGCGGTGGCTGGTGGCGTTTGGCCTTTTCATGACCGGGCTTTCCCTGCTGCACATGTCGGGCTTCAATTTGCAACTCGATTTCTGGACGGCCGTGCGCGCCTGGACGTTCTCGCGCATCGGCATGGCGTTCCTGTTTATTCCCATCAACGTCATGGCGTTTTATTTCATCCCCAAACACAAGATGAACAACGCCACGGGAATCATCAACCTGGCGCGCAACATGGGCGGCAGCGTGGGAATCGCCAACGTGGCCACGCTGCTTTCGCGACGCGCGCAAGTACACCAGGCTATGCTGGTGGCGCACCTGACTCCCTACGATGCGCCCTTCCGCAACGCCCTGCAGGGCGCGCAGCATACGCTCATAATGCAGGGCGCGGCGCCCGTCGTAGCCCACGCTCAGGCGCAGGGAATGCTCTACGCCAATCTGGTCCGGCAAGCGAATATGCTGGCATACGTGGACGCCTACTGGCTGCTCGGCTGGACATTTATCGCCATGATCCCGCTGATGTTCTTCATGAAGAGTGTGAAGCCGCGCCCCGGAGCGTCCGTCGCGGCGCATTGAAAAGGGTTGTGGGCCATAAGTTTCAGGTTTCAATCACGAACTTTCCGGCGCATGATGACTAGGATTCAGGACGAAGATGTACGCAGGAAACCTTCATAAGCCTCGCGCGGGAGCTTTCCGCTTGTTGTCGGAAGGTGCTGTTGTCGCTTTCATGCTAATGGTCAGCCGGGCGACGCCAGCATTAACAGCTCAGTCCGCAATCCACTGCTCAGATCAACAGACAGACGTTTCACCAGCGCCAGCTGAGTTTTCCAGTGAAGCGG
Source organism: Terriglobia bacterium (assembly GCA_030049455.1). GTDB lineage: Bacteria > Acidobacteriota > Terriglobia > UBA7540 > UBA7540 > Bog-366. The sequence continues at coordinate 3,484 of JASIKV010000009.1, read as the reverse complement.
CAGAGAGCCACCTCATCAAAAAAGTTGAACCTACCTATCCCCCGCTGGCCAGATTGGCGGGAGTCGATGGTAGTGTGCGTCTGCAGGTAGCCATAGACACAGATGGGAAAGTGGCTCGCATCGTTCAGTCGTCAGGCCATCCGCTGCTCGTCCGGGCAGCTTCTGAGGCCGCAGAAAAATACACTTACCGTCCGTTCATCGTGAACGGGCAGCCTGTCCCGGCGATCTTCTGGATCGAGTTTGACTTCTCCTTGCCAAAGTACAGACCTCATTCTGTACCCTTCCCGGAAGTCAAAGACTACCGATCCGTTGTCATCACCATGGATACCGGCTACTACAGCGTGCGAGTGTCCGGTGATGGAACAGTGGACTTCGACGGCAAGTCGTGGGTGTTGCTGGAGGGAAAACACCACGGCTTAATATCGGTAGAGGACTTCCGGAAATTAGTCGACGCCTTTCGAGAGTCAGACTTCTTCTCTCTTGATGATCGGTATTACCCGGTGGCGACAGATATGGCATCGACTACGTTTGCCATCGCTATCGGTGATCAACGCAAGTCTGTGACCGCCGACATCCTCCCGGACCAAAAAACGCTCGGTAGGTTGGCGGACGCCGTTGACAAGCTCTCGCACTCTGCCCAGTGGGTGACGGGTACCGCTGAGACTGTTCCAGGAATCATCAACGAACACCGGAGCGCGGCGGAAACCAAGGAGATTCTCTCGAAGGCATTGCCCGTAGCGGTCTATAGCGCGACCGCTGTTGTCGATGACTTCCTTCGCGCGGGAGCGGAAGTCGATCGCACCGATTTCGAGGGATGTACGGCACTGATGCGGGCGGCCGAACGAGGAGTGCCGGACATAGTCCAACTTCTTCTTAAGGCCGGGTCCAATCCCCGAATTAAGGACCATTATGCCCGTACTTCCTTGATGTTCGGGGCGGCAAGTGGAAATAGCAACGTCCTCGCGCTATTGCTTCCTTCTGGACAGATTAATGCACGAAGCCGCTGGGGGACCACGGCATTAATGGCCGCTGCAGCCGCAGGCAATCCTGACGTAGTGCAGAAATTGCTCCATGCTGGCGCGCGTGTGAATGACCGCGACGCAATGCATGTAACGGCGCTGCTCGCCGGCTCGACCGGCGACCTGGACTCCATCCGGAACTGCGAATTAATGGGTCGGCCGCGTCCAGAGGTTCCAGACGACGTTGTTCATCGTGATGCTGTGGTCCGTTTGTTGCTGCGGGCAGGAGCCGACCCGACTGCACGCAACAGAGATGGCGAGACAGCGCTATTCTCCCTGGAGGACGATGCCGTACGGGAGTTGATCGCGCACAAGGTCAACCTCAACGTTCGAGACAAAAACGGCCAAACAGCTCTGATTGAAACCGTATCCGAAGACATCGCAAAGCTGCTGGTTGCTGCGGGTGCCGAAGTGAACGCCCGAGACTCCGAGGGCCGGACTGCTTTGATGGAGGCTGCCAATTACAACTACTACGCCAAGATTCGCGCACTGACTTCGGCGAAGAACCTTCAGATCGACGGTCGAGATCGTAACGGGCTGACGGCACTCATGATCGCCGCAAGTGACGCGAGCCCCGAATGCGTGCGAGCGCTCCTCGAAGGTCACGCAGATCCGACCCTGACAGACAAGCAGGGGAATACGGCCTTGCAGCTTGCTGAGACCGGGTTAAGCAGCGCCACGGCAGGGTACAAGGTGGACGGGTACAAAAAGGTGATAGAACTTCTGCAACACGCACAAACTAATCAATGAACGGTCGATGGGTTTCGATCAGATGTATTTGATCTGATTCTCCATTTCGCCGGCCGTAAATGAGTTTAGAAGCTTGAGAATGCGGCTGCAGAGTTCCTGGGGTTTTCGTCGAACAGCGATGATGATACCCGCATGAGTTTTATTTTCCTCAAACCATCGACGCGCCAAATCTTCAAAATGCACACGATTGTGTGTGAGCAGGGTCTTGTGCTGGGACGCAGCGAAGGCTAATTGTTCCGCATCGGTTCTGCCCGTTTGTCCTGCCTCCAGGGTTGTTATTGCCCCGAAGCCGCGAGCGCGAATCAACTTTGAAACCAGAACATCAACGTCCTCGTCCAGGTAGAGATCAATGAGGGGTTGGTTCAAGGAATTTCCACTTGCGAGTCGAGGCGGTCCTCGCCGGTGCTGTTGCGTTCGATGAAGGCGTTGATTTCATCCTGATGGTCGCTATAGTAGCTCAAGGCATCAAACACCTGTGCGAGAGTCAGGTGAGGCAGGCTCTGGGGGATTACTTCCGGCGCCACGCCCAGGCGCCAGGTCTCCACGACCGCCCGCACCGGCGTCCGCGTTCCGACGATAATGGGTTCACCACCCAGAATCTTATCGTCACTCACAATGTACCGGTGCTTTGTCGCCGTGGCCATATAGACAGATTATACCTCATCTGTTCGCGTTCATCTCCGGCTTCACCCTGGCCGCCGCTACAGTAAACCTCAGGACTGCACTCCCAGCACCAACTTATCCACCCGCTTCACGACATCGCGCAGGTAAGCCTCGTCCCCGCCTTCGAGTTCGGTGGTGGTCCAGCCGGTGTAACCGACTTCGCTGAAGGCGGCGCGCACGGCGTCCCAGTTGATGTCGCCCTCGCCCAGGTTCACAAATTGGCAGGTCATCGGGTCTCGGCTTACCTTGAAATCCTTCAGGTGAACTTTTACGAAGCGCTTGCCGAGCTCGCGAATCCAGTCCTGCGGATAGCCGTAGAGCACCACGTTGCCGACGTCGAAGTATTGCCGCACCCAGGGGCTTTTGAACTCATCAACGTATCGGGCCATTTCCGGCGGGCTGAGCAGAAACTTGTTCCAAACTTCTTCGATGGCGATGATGACATTCAATTCCTTTGCGAGGGGAACCAGCGTGCGGATGTTGGCCTGCGAGCGCGTCCAGGCCGCGCTGTAAGGCGTGTCGGGATTGACCACCGCCGGCACCAGCAGCACGGTTTCCGCTCCCCACAGCTTGGCGTTGTGCAGCGAGGTCTTCATGCCGTCGAGAGAGGTCTTCACCACCGCCGGGTCGCTGGAAGAAAGCGGATACTTCCAGTGCGCCATGTTCATGACGGAATGGATGGGGCAATGGGCGTCCTCCGATGCCTTCTTGATCTCATCGGCCACCTTGGGGTCTTCAACCGTCTGGGCTTCCACGCCGTCGAAACCCACATCGCGAGCCAGCTTGAAGCGGTCGGCGTAACTCAGAGTCTTGGGCAGCATGTAGATCTGCACGGCCTTCTTGATGCGGCCGGCAGGTGGAGGGGATTGCGCTCCGCCACTTTCCGCTGCGCCCTCCGCAACCGCACCTATTGATGCGAGCGCTCCGCCCGCAGACATTTTCAGAAATTCGCGACGCGATTTGGTGTCGAGCATCGATGCCTCCTTAGCGAGAGCTCGCAATGTTTTATCAGCTTAAATTCAAAAGCATTCACGGGCTTGGAAGGGTGGGGC
>JASIKV010000155.1 GCA_030049455.1 Terriglobia bacterium | reverse complement strand
TTGATGGATCAGCAGCCGCGGAAGTCTACCGCGACGCGGCCACCGACTATGGCGACATCAGGATCGAGGGGGACAAATTGCTGGACTCAGCCCTCTCAACCGTTGCCAAGCACGTAAACACTCAAGGTGATGGGCGGGCGGTTTTGATTTTCAATTCTCTGCCCTGGGAGCGAAGCGGCATCGTCTGCCTGGACCCGAGCTACATCGCCGGGCTGAAGCATTTCAAGATCGTTGACGCCGCAGGGAACAGCATTACCTACCAGACCGAAGTCGAGGATGCCAAGCCCAAGGCCGTGCTCTTCTTTGCCAGGGTTCCCGGAATGGGGTACAAGGAATACCGAATTCAGGCCAGTGAACAGACGCCTACCTTCTCGAGTGACCTCACGCTTTCGGGCTCCACAAACTTCCCGGTTACAGGCCTCAGTTTCGGAAACGACAAGCTTGAAGTGGTTATCGATACCAACTCCGGCAACTTGAAATCGCTAAGAATGAAAGGCCTAGACAGGAACTTTCTGCGTGAAGACAATCCCGGCGCGGCTTTGGAAGTCTGGGAGGACAAACCGCCCAAGGCCCCCGCTGGCGAGCCTGCTTGGAACATCTATCTGGGAGCCGACAATCATCTGGACAAGGCTGACAGCGTCGAAGTCGTTGAGAGCGGGCCAGTGCGTTCGGTTGTGCAGGTAAAGAAGCACTTTGGCGATTCCAAATTTGCCGAGAATATCGTTCTTTACAGCCACGCCGACCGCGTGAATTTTGAGCTGAGCGTCGATTGGCATGAGAAGTACCGGTTTGCCAAGGTGGCCTTCCCTGTGAACTTCAAGAGTGTTTATGCCACTTATGAAATCCCCTACGGCGCGATTCAACGCTACGACTGGACGCTGAAGGAAGACCCGGGAATTCGCATGATGGCGCCGCCGCGCGGGTGGGAGATCGCCGACCGCACCAAATTCGAAGTGGCAGGGCAGCGTTGGGCGGACGTCAGCAACCAAGCTGGTGATTACGGCCTGACCGTGCTGAATGATTCCAAGTATGGATACTCCTACCAGGAAAACACGCTGCGCTTAAGCCTGATCCGCGGACCCCGCCGCGGTTATCCCGGCATGCCCGACACGTGGTCGGATCAATCTGACGACCCGATTGTGGGCATTCACCGTATCAAGTACGCGTTGATTCCGCATCGCGGCAATTGGCAGGACGTGGAGGCAACGCGGAGGGGAGCGGAGTTCAACACGCCACTTTTACCAAGGGCGGAACCTGCTCACCCTGGTGCGCTGCCTGCATCTTTTAGCGAGTTCGCGGTGACCCCCTCGGATGTCGTCGTGGAGTCAGTCAAGAAGGCCGAGGATTCCAATGAATACATCGTCCGCCTTTACGAGACCGAGGATAAACCCGCGACGGCAGTTCTAAACTTCCATCGAGCCCCGAAAATGGCCCGGGAGACCGACATGGTGGAATGGGATAAATTCGTAGCACTTACCCCTTACCCGATCAATGATTCAAGCTTCACCGTACCCGTGAAGCCCTTTGAGATAAAGACGATCCGGGTGGAATTTTAGGCAAGGAATTGCCGCGGTCAATCCGCCCCGGCATCCAAAGTGGGCGACTTGAATGCGCAGGGCTGCATGAATCGACTGGTTTTCCGCTAAATCCCATCTTAAGCGGGGTTCGGGGCACGAGATGGCGGCTGGAAGCAAGGAGCTTGAATTATTTCTAAGCAAACGGTAAACTGCATATGGTGCTATTGTCCCGCAAGGGCTTTTCCGGTTGGGGTTATCTCGCGGTCTGGCTTGAAGAGAACCTCCTGCTCGTAAAAATTAGAAAGTTGCCATGACTGCTGAAGGAAAAAATTTGCCCGCTACCGAACAAGCAACTCTCCTGCTTCTCCAGCCGCGTGGGTTTTGCGCAGGGGTAATTCGTGCCATCGAAGTTGTGGAATTGGCATTGAAGAAATTGGGCCGCCCGGTTTATGTCCGTAAGGAAATCGTCCATAATCGTCATGTCGTGGAGGACCTTGCAGCGCGAGGTGCGGTCTTTATCGAATCGCTGGACGAAGTCCCGAGTGGCGCTGTTGTAATCTTCAGCGCCCACGGAGTTTCCCCTTCCGTACGCGAGGAAGCAATCGAGCGGGGGCTCCATATAATCGACGCCACCTGCCCGCAGGTAACCAAAGTTCATTTGGAAGTAATTCGCTATGCGCGCGAGAATTACACCATCGTGCTGATTGGCCACCGCGATCATGATGAAGTCATCGGCACTTTGGGCGAAGCCCGGCAGACCATACGGGTCATTTCCTCCGTCGAGGAAGTCGAGGCGCTGGACGTGGAAGACCCCGAGAGAGTGGTTTATCTGACCCAGACCACCTCGGGTCCGGACGAAACGAGCGAGATTGTAGCGGCGTTAAAGGGGAAGTACCCTGGCATCCTGAGCGCTCCCGCTCAGGATATTTGTTATGCCACTGAAAATCGGCAGGCAGCCGTGAAATTAGTGGCGCGCGAAGCCGACGCGATTCTTGTCGAGGGTGCGGGGAACAGCTCCAATTCCAACCGTCTGGCCGAAATTGCAAGACGGTCGGGGACGGATGCCTCCTTGATCAGCTCCGCAGGCAATATCCAGCAGCATTGGTTCGATGGAAAGGAGCATCTGGGGATCACAGCGGACGCCTCCACGCTTGACTTTCTTGTCGAACAAGTGGTCGAGCGATTGAGGAGTTGGGGGTTCGCGAGCATTCGAGAGGTCGAGTGGACCAAAGAGGACGTTAGATTTGCCTTGCCGGCGGAATTGACGAACTGAAAATTCACGCAGAGGGAGAGCCTGAGCGCTTCATGAAACAACGCAACCAAGCCGAACCGGAAACGCGACGGGGATTGCAGAGACTCACATACGCTGATGTGCGCGTGGAGGAGAATCTTCAGGAGGCCATCCAACGTTCTGTTGACCATCTCCTCTCCTTGCAAGCACCGGAAGGCTATTGGATCGGAGAACTCGAAGCTGACACCACGCTCGAATCCGATTACATCTTCTTTTTGCATGTCCTGGGGAAATTGGACCATCGCCGATGCGTCAAATTGGCCAATTACATCCGTCGACGACAACTGCCCGACGGGGGATGGAATATTTATGCTGGCGGTCCTTCCGAATTGAACGCAACGGTGAAGGCGTACGTGGCGCTGAAACTGGCGGGAGACCCTCCCAGCGCCCCTCACATGGCTCGGGCGCGCTGCCAGATTCATGAATTGGGCGGCGTTGAAGCGACCAATTCCTATACCCGACTTTATTTGGCTTTGGGCGGAGTTCTGCCCTGGTCCTATGTTCCCGCCATACCTCCCGAGCTCATCCTTCTGCCCTCATGGTTCTTCCTGAATATCTATTCCATGTCATCGTGGACGCGAGCTATCGTCGTGCCCCTGATGCTTGTTTACGCCCACAAGCCTAAATGGGATTTACCTCCCAGTGCCGGCGTTGAGGAGCTCTTTCGCAACGGGTCCGGCCGTATTCCGGCATTTGAATGGGATGGCAGGTTGGTGAGCTGGAGGAACTTCTTTCTCTTCTTGGACCGGATTTTCAAGCTGCACGAAATGCTTCCCTGGAAACCTCTTCGGAAGCGGGCATTGGCTCGCGCACAGCAATGGCTCTTCGACCATCTGGAACGATCCGAAGGGTTGGGAGCAATTTATCCCGCCATGGTGAACTCGGTGTTTGCGCTGCGTTCACTGGGATATTCTGCCGATGACCCCATTACGTCGCGCGAAATCGGCTATCTTGCGCAATTTGAGATTGAAGAAGGCGACACGCTGCGCGTCCAACCATGCGTATCACCGGTCTGGGATACGGCGGTCACCATGTTTTCTCTTCAGGAAGCAGGTCTTCCTGCCGACCACCCGGCCTTGGTAAAGGCTGCTCGCTGGCTGCTGGACCGCCAGGTTCTGGGAGGCGGGGATTGGCAGGTCAAAAACCCAGGCGTTGATCCGGGAGGATGGGCCTTTGAGTTCCGCAATGACTTCTATCCAGACGTCGATGATACCGGTTTCGTCCTAATGGCGTTGCAGCGCGTTGACTACCCGGATTCCGCCCGAATGGAGGAAGCATTGCGTCGCGGCACCGCATGGGTGCTGAGCATGCAGAACCGCGATGGCGGCTGGGGCGCTTTCGACCGTGATAACGATTCCACTTTCCTTACCCGCGTCCCATTCGCCGATCACAACGCCATGATTGATCCCTCCACCGGAGACTTAACCGGCCGCGTCCTGGAATACCTCGGACGAATGGGTTGGCCTTCCACAGATCCAAGAATCAAACGCGGGGTGCGCTTCCTTCAGCGTGATCAAAACCAAGACGGTTCATGGTACGGGCGCTGGGGAGTGAATTATATTTACGGAACCAGCGGGGCGTTGAGAGCCCTCGAGGCCCTGGGGTTGGAAAAGGCACAGGAGAGTCAAAAGGCTGTTGCCTGGCTGCGGGCAGTCCAGAACCCCGATGGTGGGTTCGGGGAGTCCTGCGCCTCATACGACGATACTGACCTCAAAGCGCGGATGCACAGTACCGCATCACAAACCGCCTGGGGGCTGATTGGCCTTATGGCTGCCGGCGAGATCAATGAACCCGCGGTTCGGCAGGCTGTTTTATACCTTTTGGGGCAGCAGCGCGAGAATGGGACGTGGCTGGAACCTGCATTTACCGGGACGGGATTCCCGCGTGTTTTCTATCTGCGTTACCACCTCTATCGGAACGATTTTCCCCTTTACGCCCTGGCGCGATATCGCAATATGCTTTACGGCGCCTCGGACTTTCAGGCACGGCGATTTTCACCCGATCATTTTCCCCCTCAAAATGGCAACAGGAGGCACCGATGAGGTTTCCGCTCGGCATGACCACTAAATTGAGCGCATATATTGCCGGAAAGCGACTGCGGCGGGTGGAGAAATTCCCTCTGGTAATGATGCTTGAACCTCTGCACGCCTGCAATCTCACTTGTACCGGGTGCGGACGTATTCGCGAGTATAAGGATACCATCACAGAACAACTCAGCGTAGAGCAATGCTTGAAAGCGGTTGACGAATGTGGATCCCCCATCGTGTCCATCTGTGGTGGAGAGCCGATGATTTATCGTCCCTTGGGTGAACTGGTTACGAAGATCCTGGATCGCGGCAAGCACATCTACCTTTGCACCCACGGGATGTTTATTAAAAAACGTTTGAACGATTTCAAACCCACCTCCAGCTTCTTCTTCAACGTTCACTTGGACGGCATGGAAGCGACCCACGATCTTTGCGTTGAACGCAAAGGCGTGTTCCGGCAGGCCATCGATGGAATTCGCGCCGCAAAGGACCGTGGGTTCATGGTTTGCACGAATACCACCATCTATAAGCAAACCGATTTACACGAAATAGCCGAACTGTTCGAATTTCTTCAGGATTTCGGAGTTGACGGGCATACGATCGCTCCCAGTTACTCCTACGCCGCCGTACAAAATAAAGAGATTTTCATGTCCCGACAGGAGATTCAGGAAAAATTCCGCGAAGCAACCAAGGTTCTGGAGAAATTCTCTTTAATGACTTCTCCAATCTATCTGGATTACCTGCGGGGAGAACGGGAAGATTTGATGTGCACCGCCTGGGGAAATCCGACATACAACCCGCGAGGATGGAAAGCCCCATGTTACCTGATTACAGATGGTCATCATGCCACCTTTCAGGATTTCATTGAGAAGACCAACTGGGACCAATATGGACGGGGCCGCGATCCGCGCTGCGAGAACTGCATGGTGCACGTGGGATATGAGCCCTCTGCCGTTTTGGGAGCGAATCGAAGGCTCGGCGATACTTGGCGCCTTTTCAAGTGGCAGCTTTCCGGGGGAAGCAAGAGCCGCCGCCGGATAGATGGCGATGAGACGGAAAAATGTTCTCCCTTGTTACCGGCGCAAACGGATTCATCGGAAGCCACCTAACGCGTTACTTGATCGCACAGGGCGAGCGGGTTCGCGTGCTGGTTCGCCGGCAGAGTGACGTGCGGTCAATTGCCGGGTTACCGGTGGAATTCGCATATGCGGACCTGAGGGATTCTGCAAACCTGTCCTCCACCCTCGAGGGTGTGCAGCGCGTCTTCCACGTCGCTGCCGATTACCGGCTTTGGGCAAAGAATCCTCAGGAGATTTACGAAAACAACGTCACCGGAACGCGAAATCTACTTAAGGCTTCCCACCTCGCTGGGATCGATCGTTTTGTTTTCACCAGTACCGTAGGGACTCTGCTTTCTTCCAACCCCCAAAAAGTGGCAGACGAACAAACGCATCTACACCTGACGGATATGATTGGCCACTACAAGCGATCCAAGTTTCTCGCCGAGCAGGCGGCATTGGATGCGGCGCGTAGTGGCCAACCTGTCGTCATCGTCAATCCGACTGCACCATTGGGGCCCGGCGACTGGAAGCCCACTCCTACCGGCCGGATCCTGCTTGATTTTCTAAACGGTCAGTTACCGGCGTATGTTGACACGGGCTTGAACTTTGTGCCCGTCGAAGACGTTGCCAAAGGGCATTGGCTGGCGGCAGAGCACGGCGAGGTCGGAGCGCGCTATATTCTGGGCGGGCGCAACCTGACTTTGAAAGGGATGTTCGAACTGCTTTCTGACCTCAGCGGTCGGCCGATGTCTCGAGTGAGATTGCCTTACGCTGTTGCTCTGCTGGCCGCACTCACCGATTCGTTTGCCTCCAGTGTGCTGGGGCGCCAGCCCAGGATTCCCCTGGACGGAGTCCGAATGGCCCGCCACAAAATGTTCGTCGACAGCCCCAAAGCAAAGCGGGAATTAGGATATCAGCCGGGATCCCTGGAAGCAGCTATGGAGCGCGCAATTCATTGGTACAGTGAAAACGGTTACCTCAAAGATCGTATTCGCGACCGGGCCACGCGGGAATGTGCAGCTTGAACAGAAATCTCACAGCGCCGGCTCGAACTGCCGTTGCCAATGCCTTTTGAGCGAAAGGCAGCGCCGACATTCCCTCTGCTTATCCTGAATCATGCCTACCAATTCATTGGTCGTGTTTGCGCTTAAGGAGGAATTTTCTCCGTGGCGTCGCAGGCACCGCTTCCGCCCGGTTGCGGGTTCACCCCACGCCGCTTTCACGGCCGCCTTCGGGCCGCTCCAAGTCCTTGCAACACTCGCCGGCGCAGGCGCGCCTGATGCTCAAAACATCGATAATTTGGCCGAGCGTTTTCGGCCTTCCTTCGCAATTGTCACTGGAGTGGCGGCAGGGCTAAAAGCAAGATGGCGCCCCGGAGACATCATTGTGGCCGAGTCTGTTTCCGAACCGGCAAATGGCTCGGAATTTCCCTCCTCTCCCGGGCTAGTTGAACTCGCCAGGAAGTGCGGAGCCGAGCCCGTGCAGACCCTTGTCACGCTTCCGCGTATCATTCGCACCGTTGCAGAAAAGATTCAATTGGGACACTCGGCTGATGCTGCCGACATGGAAAGCATTCCACTTATGCATTACTGGTCCAAGCGAAGCATTCCTTCACTTGCCCTGCGCGTCATTCTCGATCCTGTCGAAATGCCGATGACCTGTGATTTCGAAAAGGCTATGGATGCTCACGGGCGGTTGCAGACCCAAAAACTCATTGCATATTTGGCCGGACACCCTCGACTTCTTCCTGACTTCCTTCGACTCGCCCGTCAAAGCCGCCGAGCCTTGTTGAATCTCGCTGGATTTCTAGACCGATTCTTCGAACAATTAAAATCATCTTCGCTCGACACACACCCTTGAGTTGTAACAGGCCCTTGCGGCCAAATCAATTAGACTGCGGAGGATTTGCGGAGGGTGCGGCGGGACCCTGAGGATGCTGCCCCGCCGTAGCACCCAAGCCTGTCCCGCTTAGGGACACAGTGAGCGGCTTACTGTCGGGATCTCCAGATACTGACAGCGTCCCGCCGACCGCTCCCTGTGTTCCGGGCTTGAAGGTCACGGAAATTTCACAGCTAGCGTCCTTATCAAGCGATGATCCGCAGTTGTTGGTCTGTGTGAAATCTCCACTCACAGTGATATTGGAAATCGCAACGGAAGTGTCGCCCGAGTTCGTAATCGTAACCGT
>JASIKV010000154.1 GCA_030049455.1 Terriglobia bacterium | reverse complement strand
AGGGCAAACGAATAATAAAGCGGGGAAGGCACAGGCCCAGATAACGAGCTTCGGCGAGGCCGCGCACCATCTTCCACGCAGCGGCGGCCTCCGCGGGCGGCTCACTTTTCCATTTGTGGATGTCGGGCAAATCCTCTACCGATTTGCATCCGAGCAGGCTGGGGCCTGCGCCCGTGATGAACGGGGCATTCGCTGCGGCCGCCACTTTTCCCAACCGGGCGAGCAGGGCCGCGTCTTCACGTGTGGGTTCGAAAATGTAATTCCCGGCGAGAACGGCCCACGTTTCGGCGCCGGGCGTGCCGACGGTTTTCTCCACCAGCAATCGATACAGACCGGTGTTGCGGAGGTCGGGGGAAGAGCCGAGGTCGCGGAAGAGTTCTTCCTTGCTGATGTCGATGAGCAGCAACTTCAGGCTGGGACTCGTTTCCACATTGCGAACCAGAAAAAAGACGGCGCGCCACGCAGCTTCGAGCGCCTGAAATGCGGGGTAATGGAGCAACGCGCTCATTTGCGCGCTGGTGGCCATATCCATCAAGGCCACGGCTTCTGCCTGGCGGGGGTCGGCTTTGGGGACAATGTGCGGAGCAATGATGCTTCGCACGAGGGACGTGAGTGCGTCTGTCCTGCCGGAAGCGTGCTGGTGGTCGGCTTGCTTTTCCGTTGCCTCCAACATCTCACCAAGAAGGTCGCCGGAAACGGCCTGCTGAACGTCCTGGCCGGGGTCCCTGCGAACCGGGGCGGGCGGTGGAGGCCCCGCAGGGGCGGTCCCGCGAATGCCCAGTGCATCTGCGGTTTCGGCAAAGGTATCGCGATCGCTCAGCTTGTCACGCGTGTCGCGAAGCTTCTGAAAAAGCTCGACGCGGCGAAAGAGATTGTCAGGGTGGAATTCCTCAAAGTCGCCAAACTTCAGCGAAATCGTGTGGCCCCCTTGGCTGCCCAGGGGAATTTCCAGGCGCGGCGCAATCTTTGCAAAGATGGAATCGAAATTGTCGCGGTCAATCAGCGTGGGCCGGCGGTTGGCCAGCGCCTCCCCGGTCTCTATCAGCTTGCGATTGCCGCGGCCGCTAAAATCGCCCAACAGCGCGACCCGAAACGGGGTTTCCGACCGGGCGTTTTCCGAGAACCTCTCGCGTCCGCCGGTTACGTCGAGATTAATTTCACCAAAAGATTTCCGCTCGGGCATGGGGACGCTCCTTACCTCGACAATTTCAATCTGCCGCAAACTTCGGTTATGGATTGACCATGGAATTGTATGCTCATTGCTTCCTGCATCCAAGCCCTGAATTGGACTCAGGGCGATTGGCGTTTGGGAGAAAGGCGAGCGTGTCAATTGGCGAACCGGCGGGGCTTTCCGCCTCCGCGAAAGCAGCGTGGTTCACATGATGATCCCTACCCAATCGTCTTCCAGGTTGAACTCGTTCATGCTGCCTGCCGCGTTTCGCAGCCAAAATCCCTTCCATTCACCCATTAGATCAAAAACGTTGAAGCCTTGCCGCCGGTTGTCAATGGCAAAGGCCACCCACTTGAGCTCCAGGTCAAATAAGAGCAGAACACCTTTGTTGGAAGTGTTCACGACGTATCCCGTCAACTCCGATTCCGGATTCCAACGGCGTACACCGGAGTATTGGTCGGTATGTCTGGGATTCAGGCACGGATTTTCATGAGGGTTCAGCAGGCTGTTATGCAGAGGGTCCATGGCGGGATTGAGTTTTGGATGAATCTGCACATTGCGCAACGGGTTGAGCCAGGGGTTAAACCTTGGGCTCAGTGAGGGATTGCTCTTGGGATTGATCTTCAGGTTGAAACAAGGATTGATGTTGGCGCTGAATTTGGCGCGCTCCGGGTAGCCGGGCATGGGAATCCTTCCAAGTCATTTTCCGGACGTCAACAGGTCCTTGCGAGCGTCACTTGAAAAACCAAAGGTTTGAATCTTGCCTCCGCCTTGCCCTTGGGGGCAGATACTTGCTCCCCTCATCCCGTGCAACGGACGAAGCGCGAAGACCCTTGAGACATCCGGATGCCGTTACAGCCGTATCATAAGTGATGACATCCTGCTTCGGAAACCCATTCACCAAAATGATTGATATGAAGGTTGAATCGCTTCTGGAAGCACGCAACATCCGGAGTCGATCAGCGTTCTCAAGCCACAGGCGGGTATAAGAACTGAACTTACGACCCTGGGATATAGGGCTCCCGTATCTACTGCTGGTCAGGAAGTTGTTCCACGACTGCAATGACCGGGGTGATTCTTTTATTTAACCGTTGGTGGGGAGAACTGAGGGATAGCGGTTCGTGAATCGTTGCGCGTTTTCGCGCAAATCTTCTGGCCTTGATTTTATAGTTGGCATGCAACGACGACTTCGATGTCGAACCTGGGGGATCCCACTTGGTTCACCGGGGCATTGCCCCGTCTGCGCACCAGTCACATTGAACTGAATATTTTTGCCACGCCCGCGTGATCCAAGGTGCGGTGGGCGCCACCTGGAAGCTCAACGTCCGTCCTGTCGCTGAGGAAGAGTACGCGCGCAAGGAACCGCCCCTCCAAGGTCAGGTCGGCGATCGCCTCGAGCACAGGTTTGTTTTTCTCCGGGTCCGGTTGTTTGCCTGTTTTTTGAGTCTGGATCAACAGTTTACCGGTGGGGAGGCGGGCTACACCAGCCCAGCGAAAATCGGGCTTCCGGTCCATCTCGAGGAGCGCGCCTCGCTCTTCTATCGCTTCGGTGATTTGCTGAACCGCTTCTTCCATTCGCTCAAGAAGCTCACTATCTGTCATCCAACCTCCTCAACTACATAATCCGCTCCGCTCCTTCATGCGCAGAGCCCAAGGGATCGCATACAGGTTTTCGATACAACCAAAGGTTAGCTGTGTCGTGGCCCCCTGCCAGTGCATAGTGCTTCATAGCATCAATCAATCAGGGCAGAGAAATCAACTGGAATCTTAAGAAATGGTCTTACCCAGCCACATTTGACACACACTTCATCGATAAGATGCCCTTCTGCAGAATGAAAGGGGCTCCCGATGTATCCACGTCAAATTGCACGGTAACGGGCTTGCCATTAGGGCCAGTCACGGGACGTCCATCAGGCCCGCGAAACTCCCACTGAACGTTGAATATACCCCCGTTCGGGGTTGTCTTGTCTGCGCTCGCAAAGAAATGGAAGACTCCCCAGGTTCCCGGGTAGTTGGCGAATCCCAATGGAGGGCCGCCGGCAATTCTCACCATAAGGGTGGCGCCCTGCCCCCCGCCCGGCCATGTGAATTGCTGGAACAAAGTAGATGCGCCGGTATAGTTCAACTCCTGACCATCAATGCTCAATGTCAGGCCCGTGACGCTCTCCGTGGGATGCGGGCGAAGCGAATATTTAAACTGAATTTGCTTGCTGCCCGCGGGGTAGAGCGCATTCTGCACGCCGATGGCGTGGTTGAAGAATGCCAGGAAAGCCGGATTGGGCGGCTGCGCCGCCTGGGGATTGGCGATATAACTTGCTCCCTCGGGCAGGAGAAGGTTTTTCAATGACTGGTTGTAGTACTGGGTCAGCGCGCCGGTACCGGGGTTGAAGAAACTGTCCAGATCCTGAGTGGAAACCTCCTGGGTTGCTTGCGGGTTGAATGGGAACTTGGACAAGAGAGGGCCCATCTGCGCGCATAAGCTCACGCCGCTCACCGGTCCGGGTTTCAGTAGCGCCGCAATCGGGGCGATCGGTTGCAGGAGAAGATTTTGAACGATCTGGTCGATGTGGCCGTCCTGATCAATATTGAATCCCTGGCCGATCTGATTGGCAGCCTGCTTGGCGCTTTGCGCGTCGTTCTGGCATTGCGCCTTCGCCGCATCCTTGTCGCCGGTTGCTTGATTGGCCCGGTCGAGACAGCTCTGGAGACCGCTTAGTCCCATAATGTAGGGCCGGTTGGCGTCCCCAACATATTTACTCTGGTCCATGCAATCCTTGGAAACCACCGACTGCACAGGTTGGAATGCCTTGGCGACATCGGGGTCAACCGAGGTGTTGTAAGCCGCAGTGCAAAAGAGGGCGAGAAGCGGAGATGTGTTGTTCGAAAGTTTCCCCAACTTTTCCACTGAATCCCCCAAGCCGGCGTAACGCACAACGGCCGCGCCTTTCAGAAAAGCGCGCCAGCGCTCAATATAGTCCTGTTGATACCGGCCGCGAAGGTCGGTCCCGATTTTGCCCAGGTCCAGATTGGAGGTTCCCTCCGGTCCCAGGACCCATTTCTCGCCGCCGATATGCTGGGTGAGATTTTGCAGGGCACTTTGGACGAAAGTCCACCCACCTTTCGTAAAGGAGCCGTCCACAATCGCTCGATCGATCACCACATCGGCAGAGCCGGGGTTATTTTTATTGAAGTCAATCGAAGGATTCCCTTTATCGGCCTCCGCCAGCACCCCCCGGTACACCCGTTCCGTGCCGGAAAAAAGTGAAAGGTAATTGCGAGCGCGGGCTACCACCAGCGTGTCATTTTCCGAAGAGTAGGGATTGCTGCGCTTCAACTCCTCGCAAAAGAAATCGAACTGTTTTTGCGCCAATTGCATGCGGTCTTGGTCGATTTCCCGCCCGGCCACCCAGGCATTCATCAGGTTTGGCGACAGGAAGGAGGTGGTTGTCTGGTCGGAATTGGAGGTTGTCATGAGATAAGCTTTCAGGGCGTTATAGGGCGGGTCATACGGGTCGGTGGGGGCGGGCGTAGCTGGAAGGGATGAGAGGAATCGCGTCAGCTCCGCCTGCGCCGACCCAAAGAGCAGGAGTTTGAATTGCTGGAAATACAAGTTCCGGACATCCGGGAGCAAAGCATTACCCTCATAGAGTCCCCATCCCATGCTGAAGGGCTTGCCGTTATCCTGATAGTCCGACAAGGTTACGAGGACCTGTCGAAGAGCTTCCAACTTGCTTAATGAGTCCATCGAGGGCAATTGTTGGCTGGTCAACTGGACATCCGAGAATCCCTGAGAAGCTGCGACCGCGTCGCTTTCCAGGCTCTTATTCCGGGCGAAAGAAATGATGAATCCCAATAGGAATATCAGGAAGATGAACGTTGCGCTGGCAAGCAGGATTCTTCTCCACACGCTGGTCTTCGTGCTGGAGGCGCTGGCATCAAGCGCGCGATTGTCCTTAAGGAAGATATCGCTGAAAACGTGCGGGAGAAAAATCCATTGCGGGACCCTGCGGCTTTCGCGCGCCTCAGACGCAGCCTGCTGAGCCATCGCGGCTTTGACTTTGCGGATTTCGAAAACGCTGGTTGCGCCGCCCACCTCTTCCGCGGCGGACTGAGCCATCATCTCTTCCTGGGCCACAGTCGGGCCGGCAGTAGTGACGACCACGGGCCTTACACCGGAAAAATAAAACCCGCGCAGGAATGGACCGGTGCGCAACTGGCTGGGCCGGCAGATGTCCACAAGCATCTGCACCAGCAAAGGGCGCAGTTTCCTGAATTCCCTGGGGAATTCGTACGTCGTGGGGAGTTTGGTGGCGTCGAACTCCTGTGAAAGCAAATTGATTCGCCGGTCCGCCAGCGACTGAAAGAGATTGTCAAACTCGGCGGAAATTCTGGCGCTTTCCTGCTCGGCATACACGCCGGTGGCATAGGTGACCATCGGAAGTGTTGCGCCAAAAACCAGCGAAGCCTCATCGTTGGTAAAATTGCGAACGTAATCCAGGAAGAATTGCAGGCGGTCGGCGCGCGTGAAGATCACGTAAACGGGCAGGCTGATTCCCAAAAGTTGTGAAACTTCCCGAAGCCGCGTCTGGATGCGTTCGCTGGTGGCGGCGATGGCTTCTGTGGCGCCCTGTTGCATGAACGTTTCGCAATCGACGCAGACCACGGCGGCGCGCGGAGAGGGTGCACCCTTTCCCAATACGGAGTGGAGCTGGCGCGGCGCCAGTCTCCTCACAAATTTCGTCCAGCGGGGCTGATCCTGCAACATCGGGCCGCCCGCTTCCGCAAAAAGGTATTGCCGGGAGAACCAGAGGTTGGCGGTGCGAGTGGGAATGGGCACCTTACCTTGTACGGTTTGCCCCGAAAGCAGTTCCGGCTCGAGTCCGGAATGCAGCACCACGCTGGTTTTGGCCGACCCGGGCTCCCCGAGGAAAAGGAACAGAGGCAGGTTGCCCACGTGCGCCGTGCGTCCCAATCTCGACGCCTGAAGCCGCGTGGTCGCCTCGCGAATCAGGATGTCAATTTCATCGCCTCCCGTGGCGGGCCCCATCTCCGCGCGTTCCTTGTCCCTGACGATGAACCACCAAATTACAATTACGAACGCGATGATCCCGATGAGCGCCAGCGCCCCGCGGAGAATCCAAACGCTGGGCCCCTGTAGATGCAGCCATCTGGCAATGAACCATGCCAGAACCAGCCAGAAAATGAATACGATGGAGGCGATCCAATATTTCAACTTGGAATTCATGGAGGCTCCCTAATGGGGCGTCGACGGGGCAATGGAATGCAATGACGATGCCCCGGAAACGAGCACAAGTTTGAACCCGACAAACAGAACGACCGCGATGAGCAGCGCTCCCGCGGCGGCAAACAGGAGTGCCCGCACCCATGGATCGGATGCCTTTGGCCGGGGCGCGTCCTTGGGAAGCGCCCAGTGCGGGGCCAATGCCCCCGCCCTGCCGCGCATGTGTTGTAGTTTATCCGTCACCGTGGCGGCAACGGAACGCACTGCCTCTTGACCGCCCATGCTGTAGCGCCCTCGATATCCCAGCCACAGGCAGAGGGCAAAGATTTCGAGCACATCGGCGGCCTGCGGAGAGTCCCCTTTCGCCATCAGCCGGTCGATGCACTGGAAGAACATTTCCCCGGCCTGGTGCACTCCGAACAACTCTTCCTGCAAGGGCATGCGCGGCCAGTCGGCGAACATGGGGTTGTTGGAATTGAGAATGGACTCATCCATGAAGGCCACCACCGCGAACGTGGCCAGGCGCACATCGTCGGCGGCGTACCCCCGCCGCGCGGCTTCGGCTTCCGCCGAACTGATCGCGCCCTTTACCTGGTTTCGAAACGAGAGCGCATCCTTCACCGACTGACGGTTGGAGCGAAAGCGCGTAATGACCGTGAGGATTTCCTGGTAAATCAACGCCAGGTTTGCGCGTCCGCTGGCCGCCGGCGGTTGAACTGAACCCATTTGTGCTCCCATGCCATGCCTCTCAGGATTCCAGGATAACGATCAATTCTATTTCCGGATTGGGGATTTCCCCGGGAACATAAACTCCTACGCGACGAGTCTGAACGATGTGGTCCCAGCACGGTCCCGCGCGGCCAATGGAAAAATATTGGCTCTCCACCCGCCGTGCAACCGCGGAGGGAGGCACCGGGACGTGCGTCAGCGCCATGCCCGGCAATGCGCGCTTGACAAGTTGGGGTACAAACTGTGCGGAGCACACCTTCACCAACTGCAATGTCCGGCTGATGACGTCAGAATCACCGATCTGGGAGTGCACGGAAATCATCCAGCGCGCGCGGTCGAGGCACCGCTGATCAGCGATGTCGCCTTCATAAAAGTAGTCCGCAACGCTTTGCAGCGGGATAAAGAGGCAATTCGAGGGCGCCAACAACTCCAGGTGTTCCCGAATGTGCCTTTCAACATCCGCAAAGCACGAATCGAGAGCCATATGATTGTAGAGAGGAAGATTTCGCGGATGAGAATCCAGCGAAAAAGTGCAGAGCGCGCCGCCCAGCCGCACAAGCTCCAGGAAAAGTTCTTCCGGATGGCCGCGTTTGGAAAAGAACAGATGGCGCAGGGGGCCCAGGCAGGAATTGAGCGCGTGCAGAAACCAGAATTGCGAAATCTCCTGCACGGAGAATCCCGTGGTGAACTTTCCCCTCGATCGGCCTTCCAGCGACATGGTCGCACTTTTTTCCTGGAGAATGTCGATCAACCGTTTAGTAATCTGCATCAGCGTGGGGCTGGCGCTGATCTGCGTGCAGGGTGGAATGAAACTTTCGTCATATACGTAATTGCCCGACCCGTCGCGTAATATACGTCCGATGGGAAGAAGCTGCATGTCAGCCGAATCTTCCGTCTCAAGCAGAATCCGAATATTCTTGCGGCCGAGTTTCAGGGCTTTTTCGTCAAAGCCGGTATTTTCATCCGGAAAGACCTGGGTTTCCGCAATCAATCGCGTTTGTCCGTTCTTTTCCTGATCGTTGAGATTGCAATTCGGCGCTCCCAGGCGGAAGGGAGGGACGGCCAAATGCACCGTCAGGCTGGCGCTGGTGGGGGGAAATAGTTCGGCAATCTCACGCGGCGCGGGCAGCGGGTCGCTTTCCGGCATGTTGAACGCCAACCCATCCTGGAAAATCCCGCGTGCATGGACAAGGCAAACCGTGCCATTCCTCAACGCCTGAGCGTCAAGCTCCAACCCCACCAGTCCGTAGGGCTCATACCACAATTTCGAGATTCCAAAGTGTGTAATCTCTTCGAAAAAGCGGCTCTGAACCTGGAAGTGGTGCGGTCCAAGGTGCATCCCCTCCGACCACACGACCTTTGATAATTGCCTCATGGAACCGACGCGATAGCCTCCGGTGTTTTCTTATGCGGCAGGTCTTTCACTCATACGATCAGCAGGACAGCCCTGGCCAGACTGCAGGTAGGCGCAGGCCGGAGGGAAACTTGGGAATGCCCCCCCTCCTCGCCTCCCAATCCTTTCAAGGCAAAGAGCTTCTTCCTGCACACAGCGGACTTGATTATAACACCTTCCAGCCGTGTGGCGTACAACTGCAAGGTGTTTCGGGTAGTCACAGGAAACTCAAAATTGAATTCCCCCGCCACCGGACCTGTTCAACAATCAGCCTGGCAAATACTCGACCGGGAATAGAATTTCTCCCCCCACGCAGGCCAAGTCTCATAGGGCTGGTTTATGATAGAATCAGAGTCAGTTGCTGCCGGGAGCTAGGCCGTATGGGCTTTCTGGAAAAATATCGTATCGAAGCGATGTTGGGTGAAGGCGAAACCATGACTTTCCGCGCGGTGGATGTGTCCACCGAAGAGCCTGTCATCCTTCACCAACTTCTGCCTCCGCAAGCCGGCTCGGATAAGCCGGCACTGTCTTCAATTTTATTTCGATATATCCCCGGGAAGGGTCCCGGCACCGAACACTTCCGCGCCATTGGGCAGGAAGGGGGCCGCATCTTTGTAGTTGCAGCCGACGTTCCCGAGTGTCTGGACCTTCGCCAATGGATCGAATTAATTGCAGAATATGCCGGGAAGGACAGGCCGCTGCTGGTTCCGCGCGGTCCGGAAGTAGTTTATGTGAGCACCAAGCCGCGGCCGCAGGTTCAGAAGCCGACTGCGCCCGCACTCGCCTCGCCCCCTAAGCCTGCGCCGTCCGTTCTGAGTCCGCCGGACGACGACGAATTCGCCAAAGCGTTTTCAATTTCCAGTCAGCCCGCGGTTCCGCCTCCTTCGCCTCCACCGTCACCGGCACCGCCCAAACCTGCGGCATCGCCTGCACTTTTTGCAAGCGAGCCGCCTGCTCCCGCGGCTCCCAAGAAATCTCTTTTCGAATTCGACGACTTGGACAAGACCGAGCCGATGATTCGCCCAGCGCCCCCCGCGCCTCCGCCGCCACCAGCGACAATTGCGCCACCGCCGCGCCCCGCGCCACCTGCGGTCGTTGCGCCACCCAAACCGCCCGCTCCACTCGCCGCACCTGTGCCACCGGCTCCGCCTGCACCACCCCGGCCGACCGCGCCACCCAAACCACCTGCTCTGCCTGCACAGGCCGCGCCACCTCGGCCGCCGGTTGCGCCTCCTCCCAGCGAGAGAGCTGGTCCAGGTGAATTTACGCAAATGTTCTATGGCGTAAAGCCGAAGACTGTGCCACCCATTGCGGGAAAGCCGGCCGCGCCCGCTCGGCCGGTAACGGCGCCACCTGCGCCCGCTCGCCCGGCGGCTGTGCCGCCCGCACCACCTGCGCCTTCTGCGCCCCCAAGCGCGTCATCCGGCCCCGGCGAATTCACTCAGATGTTTTCAGCCGTCGGCAAAGAAAAAACAGGGAGCCACTCTGCGCCTCCTTCAGTACCTCCGCAGGCGCCTGGCGTCCCCCTGGGGCGCCCTGCTGCGGAGGGTTCCGGCACGGGTGACTTCACGCGCATGTTCAGCTCGACTCAGCAAAAGCCTGCGCCCCCAGCTCCTCCGCCGCCTTCTCCTCCCAAACCCGTTGCGCCTGCGGCGTCAGAAAAGGAGCCGAGTGAGTTCACGCGGATGTTCAGCACCGGCAGGACGGGACAGCACAAGGCGGCGCCACTTCCGGACACGGACCCGGGCTTGGCGCCGACGGTTCTCGCCAAAGCGCCGACCGAATCCGACAAAGCGGGAATCGATGCCTTGTTCTCGGGAGCTCCGCGCGCGTCTACACCACCGAAAGGGCTCCCCACAGAACCGACTCACCGCGCTCCGGCAGTGTCCGCCCCCCAGCCTGCGTCATCCGGCCCTGGCGAGTTCACGCAATTATTTTCCAAGACCCCTGCCAAAGGGGGAAGTCCCGCGGCTCCGCTTGCCGCGCCCCCCGCGCGCCCGGCTTCGCCTCTTCCTGGTGCGCCCGGTCAGAAGCAGCCCGGGGAATTCACCCAGATGATGCAGATTTACGATCAGAAGAAGCCCTCACCCGCAGCGCAGACTTTTGAGTTGCAAGCGCCCGCTCCAGCGCCGGCCGCACCACCGCCAAAGGCCGGGCCCGGTGAATACACGATGATGTTTCTTCATCCGCCTCAGCAACCTGGGGCTCCACCCGCGGCAACACCACCGCCCCCAAGTTTTGCGCCGTCGGCTCCGCCTCCTGCGCCGGCGCAGGGACCTGGGGAATATACCAGCATGTTTGAAATCAAGCGCCCGCCTGCGGGTCCTCCCATTGCAGGCGCGCCACCGGCGGCACCGTCATACGCCGTGCAACCGCCAGGGGGATTTGCTCCGCCTGCCATGCCGGCGGCTCCTCCCAAGCCCGCGATGCCCGCGTACGCGCCGCCCCCCATGCCCAAGCCTCCAGCCTATCCGCCTGCCCCCCAGTTCCAGGCGCCGCCGCCTCCCGGTTTTCAGATGCCGCCCATGGCAGCTCCTCAGGCAAAGCCGCCGGGAATTTCGACCAACACCAAAATCATCATTGCCTGCGTCCTGGGCGGACTTTTCATCATTGCTGTGGCCCTGGTTCTCTATTTTGCGTTGAAACACTAGCTGGCAGGAAACGTCATTCCGCTTGCGGCAGCAGGATAATCAATTCCATTTGCGGGTTGGGGATTTCACTGGGCACGTAGGCTGCCGCATTGCGCGCGCGGATCACCGCTTCCCATGCGACGCCGGTTTGATTCAGGCTGAAATAATGGTAATTGAGCTTGATGGGAATTGAGCCCGGCGGTTGAGGGACGTGCGTCAACTGCATTCCCGGGAGGGCCTGACGAATCAAAGTTTCAATGTGGGTGGCGGAGCAGAATTTCACCACTTGGGGGACACGTTTCAGCAAGTCCGTTGCATTCAGGTCAGCGCTGATGGCCAGATACATCCGGGTGTTGGCGAAATACTTGTCATTGGCCAGGGCCGTGGCATAAATCGACGGCTGGGTTAGCTTCAAGGGCAATGAAACAAAATTGCTGGGCACCACTGTCTCAAGCAACTGCCGTAGCATTTCATCGAGCTCGGTAAAGCAGCCTCCAAGATTGTCGTGGTCGTATAGAGGCAGGTCGCGCGGCTGCACGGTGGGGGAAAAAGTGGTGAGCGATCCGGCGAGCGAGAGCATGGCCGCAAACAAACTCTCGGGATGGCCCTTCTTCGATTCAAACAGGTGGCGCAGGACCGGGAAATAACTGTTGGCCGTGTAGAGGAGCCAGAAATTGGCAATGTCGGATGCTGTGAAGTCGGCCAGACTTTGATTTTTTTGCCGCCGCGTCCCTGAAAGCACGTTGGTCTTGGCTGCAAGAATCTCCACCAGGCGCCGCAGAATGGCGGTCAGGTACTCACTGACTGAAATCTCGACGACGGGCGGAACGAATTGCGGGTCCAACTGGTAGGTTCCAGCGGTGGTTTTGATAACACGCCCGATGCGCAGGGAAGCGCTTCCCTGTTGAGTCTCTCCTTCTACGAGCAACTTTAAATTCTTCTTGGCAACCTGCACGGGCCGCTCTGCCAATCCGGAGTTTTCATCGCGGAGCAGGGCAACCTCGACGCGATAGCGAGTATCCCCGTTCTTGTCTCCCATCGTGACATTCACGCCATGATCGTTGTAGGGAGGAATGGCCAGGTAGGCGTCAATGGTTGTCTGGTCCGGCCCGAAGGCCTGCTCCAGCGAGCGCGCATCCGGCGCGGGATCGGAGTCGGGGATTTCAAACGCCAGGCCGTCCTGGAACAAGCCTGTGGCGCGCGGTACCAGCAGCATCCCTTTGGAAAGAGCTTCCCGGTCGATCTGCAATTCCGAAAAGCCCCACGGGCAGAATCTTAGCGCGCCTAATTTGAACTCCAGAACGCTTTCGATAAACCTGTCCTGAAGCTGCAAATGCTGTGGGGTAAGAAAGGTCCCCTTCGACCAGATGACTGGCTGAAGTTGCCTCATGACATTCAAACTAGCAAGAGTCAGCGGCCTATGTCAAACGGCAAAAGGGCTTTTTCGGTGGCTTTTGGTGATTTTCGATGACGCATTGCCCCGCAGAGTTTTGAGGGATTTTGAGCGTCGCTTTGTGCATTCTTCCCGGCGGGGCGATGAAGTTCGGCGAGCGTGCAAGTTCGGCCTTCCACTTCGATCGAATAGCTGTGGAGCGGCGGCTGAGGCGAGGGAGAGCTTGCCTTCCTTGGGATTCACTGTCAAGCGCGTGCGAAAGCTTTGGGATCACAGGCTTTACGGGCCGCTACGATTCGGCAGCATTGAAATTCTTGATAACGGCGGCCGCCGATTTGCGTCATAACAGGTGGAGGGCTTGCATGGTCCCCCTTAGTTTATGTCAATCAAGGTTGCGACGAGAGTCTTCAAGAATCGCACTCGGTGCATTACTAATTGGGATTCTGCCCGCCATTCATGCCGGGGCCCAGTCGGCGCCCAGCGCGCCTGCGCCATCGTTCGAAGTAGCTTCCATCAGGGTCAACCACTCTGCGAGCGGGGGCACCCACATTAGTTTCTCGGAGAGCAGTTTGCGCGTATCGAATGCGAGCGTGAAAAACCTGATTTTTTCGGCGTACGAGATTCAGCCCTCGCAACTTTCAGGCGGGCCCGGATGGATCAACACGGCGCGATTCGACATCAATGCCAAAGTGGAAGATTCGCTGGTTGAAAAGTTCAAGACGCTGAAGCCCGAAGAGGGAAGGGAGCAACGGAAACTCTTGCTTCAGTCGCTGCTCGCCGAGCGGTTCAATCTGAAGGTGAGCCGCGCGACCAAGGAACTTCCTATCTATGCACTGGTCGTCGCGAAGAGCGGAATCAAATTTCCGGAGTCAAAGCTTGACGTAAAGGGCTCGAGCATGAATTCACATTCCCAGGGAGGAGGCCCGGTGACGTTGGAATCCAAAGGGGTGACGATGGCCTCGCTCGCGGAAAACCTTTCACGGCAAGTCGACCGCACCGTGCTCGACCGGACCGGCCTCGCGGGAAGGTACGATTTCACCCTGCAATACTCGCGCGATGAAAATCAGGGAGCGATGTTCAGAGCTTCGGATAGCGGCTCCGGCGCGGCGAGTGCGCCTCCGCCCGATTCCGCCGGTCCGACTATTTTCACGGCGCTTCAGGAGCAGCTCGGGCTGAAGCTTGAAGCGACCAAAGGGCCCGTGGATATTCTCGTGATCGATCATATCGACATGCCCACGGAAGATTAGTGTCCCGCCGAATTACACCTTCAGCTTGCGAAGATAGGGTGTGCTGGCCCGCATCAGGTCCCAATCCATTTCCACAAAATAATTCTTGATACCGCCGATGCGCGCCGCGGCGAAGAGGTTTGGCCAGTTGATCGAACCGGTGCCGATGGCTACCTCTTTCTTTTGCTCGGCCGACCAATCCACCAGGTGCATTGAAATGAATCGCCCCGGATATTTGGTGAGAAAGGTCGCAGCCTCAAAGCCAAGGCTGATGACTGCGACTTGGAATTGCATCTTCACGAGATTCGCGTCCAGGTGCTTCATCAAATCGTCGTAGATCAGCACTCCGTCGAGCTCTTTGAACTCAAAATTGTGGTTGTGGAACCCAAGCTGAATTCCCGCCTGGCGAGTCTGCTCGCCGATTTTGTTTAGCTCATCCGCGGCCTTCGCCCAGTCGGCCATTGTGGCGTCCTGCGGCAGTGCGAAGGTCGAGACGATCATTTGCTTCAATCCCAGCCCGTGAGCGAAGGCGAGTCGATCTTCCAGATTTTCCTTCAGCTCGCGGAATTGGAAGTGGCAGCTTTCGCATCCGAGTCCCGCTGAGCGGATCGCGTTACGAATCTCTGAAGGTTTCATCGCCACCAGAGGGCCAAACCCCGCCTTCTGATAACCGGCGGGCGAGCACAATTCAATCATGCGGTATCCGCCGGAGGCAATCAGCCCCAGAGTTCCAGTGAAGTCCTTCTCAATCTCTTTGCGCAAAGGATAAGTTTGGCAGCCGATGGGCATTCCGAGCGGGTTCCCCTTAAGAGCCTGCGCTGCGGCCAAGCCTACGGCGCTTCCCCAGAGAAATCGCCTTCTTGTAATCGCTTTCATACGTCAGTCCCCCTTAAGATAATTGTGGTTCCCACCCCGGACGGTACTGCCGGGAAAGATATTGGTTAGCCTCTGCCAAATTGCTGATCTTGCGGTTCCGGGCATCGAACGTGATCTTCTGGCCTGTACGCAGCGCAACAGAGTAGAGATTTATTGCATCGGCAATCGGCCCGGCGAACGAAAAGCTGGACGTGGGTGGTCCGCCGCCTTTCACTGCCTTCATCCACTCGCGCATACTGGGCGCAACCTCGCCAGGACTTAAGGGCGGCGCGGCGTGCCATTCTACCCTGGGATACTTGCGCATCCTCCGCTCAGGAATCAGGCGCGGATTCTCGACGCGGAATCCCGCCAGAATTTTGCCACGCTCCCCAACAAACATCATGCCCTCAATGGGAAGCTCCTTCTTGTCCTCCTGCAATTCGGGTGGAGTCGGAGGTCGCATTCCGCCTTCGTACCAGATCAAATCGAGCGCCGGGAATTGCCCGCCGGCCGGAAACTTGAAGCGCACGATGCTGGCGGTTGGAAACGAAAAGTCATTTTTCACTCGCGCCGCAACGCTGTCCCTGAACTCGCAGGTATGCGTCAGCATCGGCTCCACACTGAGTGGTTCACGCCATTCCAGCGCGCGAAACACTGTCCAGAGGCTGTAATGTCCCATGTCTGCCATCGACCCGCCGCCGAAATCGTACCAGCCGCGAAACACCATGTGGGTGTAATCCGGATGATAGGGGCGGTCGGCCTCCGGCCCCAGCCACAAATCCCAATTGAAACCTTCGGGCACGGGCGGCTTGTCTGTGGGAAGGCTTGTGTACTGCGGCCATACGGGGCGGTTGGTCCAATTATGCACCTCGCGCAGCACGCCGATGGCGCCCGCCTTGATCCATGCTAAAACCTGCGCCATCGATCCGTTGGCTTCCCACGGTTCAAAGTGGGTGGCGACGCCCGTTTGGCGCGCGGTGTCGATCACCATTTTGGCCTCGTCCAGGCGATTGGCGATGGGCTTGTGCAGAATCACGTGCTTGTGCTTCCTCATCGCCGCAATGCTGATGACCCCGTGCAGATGGTCGGGGGTCATAATCTTGACGGCGTCGACATCCTTCTCCTTGTCGAGCAACTCGCGATAATCGGCATACGAGGAGCAGGCTTGAAAGGAATCCGCCGCCCGCTGGTTGGCATAATAGGTGTCCACAATGTTCTTGGCCGCGTCGCGCCCGCCGGGAATGGCGCCCTCGCCGCCCGCGCTCCAGTCGGATTTCCCCAGCGCGGCGCGAATGTCGTTCAACAGGCCGGATCTTGACCAATCGCGATAACCGGCCGCATTTTTGCAGGGATCACAAACCGAGACAATCTGGATTTCCGGGACGGCGAGCAAACGCAGCATTTCGCGCAGTCCCTGCGTGCCCGTGCCGATATAAGCCAGCGTGATTTTGTCGCTGGGCGCCACGATTCCCGGCCCGCCCAGAACGTGCCGGGGAATGATGGTGATTCCCGCGGAGGCGGCAGCCGTCCCGAGAAATTTGCGGCGATTCATTGGTGATTTCATTTCACTACCTCGAGTTTTGAAAAGCGGTCAATTTCCCGCAGGTTCGGGCGCGGCTTTCACGTTCGGGTTGAGCTCACCCACAATCCCCCAGTAGGCGAATATTCCGGCTACCAGCACACCGGCGGCCAGGGCAAAGCCCGGAAGGTATGAGCCTGTGCGCTGAATCAGGAATCCCGTGGCGATGGGAGCGAGAATGCCGGCGATGTTTCCGGCAAAATTCTCAAACCCCGTCCAGATTCCAACTTCATCGCGCGGCGCACAGCACTGAAGGATCGCAAACATGTTTCCTGTTGAAAGCCCTACCAGCGAGCCTCCCACCAGAAAGCCCAAAGCGCCTTGTGGAGTCTTCGCGCTGGCGGCGGGAATGAGCAGAAGGCCCGAAAGGAATGCCACTGTCACCATGGTTTTGCGCGCGCGCGTCTCGCTCCAACCCCAGCGAATGAGCGCGTCGCTGATCCAACCGCCGAGCGGCTGGCAGACGCCAAAGACCAGGTAGGGCAGCGCTGCGTAGAAACCCGCGCGCAGCAGGGGCAAATGGCGGCTGGTCACCAGATAGTCCGGCAGCCACGTCACCAGCAGATACCAATAGTAATCAAAACAAAAGAATCCCAGGCAGATTCCCAACAGGTTGAGGTTGAAATGGATGTGCTGCGACGGGCCACCGCCACCCGCCGCGTTCCCCGTGCGCGTGCCCTGCAGATTTCGTGGCGCAACCACCAGCCAGGGCGCGAGCCACAGAACGGCCGCAAAGCCAACCATCATAAACATCCTTCGCCAGCCGTAATTCCAAATCAGCGACGCAATCAGCGGCGCTCCCACGGCGAGTCCCAGGCGCGTGCCGCTGTCAAACAGTCCGGAGGGAAAAGCGCGATCCTTCGAAGGATACAGGAGGGTCACGATCTTCGATCCGCCCGGAAGGTAGATTGATTCGCCCACGCCCAGAATGACACGGAGCAGAATCAAGACTGCCAGGGTCCCGGCAAATCCCGTCAGACCGCAGGCAAGCGACCAAATCGCAAAAAGGCCGGCATAAAGCCAGCGGAGATTCAGGTGATCCGCACACCAACCCACGGGAATCTGCATGAGCGCATACGACCAGAAGAACGAAGAGAGCAG
>JASIKV010000153.1 GCA_030049455.1 Terriglobia bacterium | reverse complement strand
ATATCTTCCCGGATAGGTTGCGGGTCCAGCCAGATAAGGCTACAAACGCGGCAATGCAGCAGGCCCCACACACGCGGGGCGCCGAATAATCGGTCATGCAATCCGCCGCAAAGTTCCCTGCCCGGCTGGCCGCACAAATAAGAGGTCTTGATCGCTTCAACGCGAATGCCTTCGTTGTCAAAGGTCACCCGTCTCCCCGGCGCGGCGCAAGCCCTGCGCCGGCTGAAAATCTCCTGCCAATCGCTTCTGAAGGTGTGCGGCTACGATCATGATTCCGCCCGAATTGGCGAGGACGGCGGCCCAAATGATGCCCCCAAGCCCAAAGGTCCTGGCCATGAACAATTTCAGGGCAACGCCGATTACGGCCACGATCGCCGCCACGATGGCCTGGAACTTTACCTCGTTGATTCCGCTCAGGCAACAGTTTACAGCGTTGGCGGCAACTGCGCACACCGTCCAAACCGCCATGCCAAAAAGCAATGGGTAGCTGGGAGGCGGGATTGCCGACCCCACCCATATGTGTACCAATACTTTTCCCAGCACTGCGATCACCAGGCTGAGAGGGGCAAAAACGGCAAGGTTGTAAATAATCGAGCGGCGATAGGTTGATCTGATCCAGCCGATGTCGCCGCGTGCCAGCGATTCGCCATAGGCCGGCCAAAGCGGTATGGCAAACATCGCAGAGACCATCGAGACTAGAATGAAAATACGCATGGGGATGCTGTACCGGGTCACCGCTTCAGGGCCCATGACTTGGGCGATGATGATATTGTCCACCGGGATCAAGAGGACGGCGGAGGCCTGCCCCACAAAGTACCAGATGCCGATGCTCATAATCTTTTTCGCTGCTGCAGAATCGTAGTATGCCCAGCGCGGATACATCCGCCGGTGCGTCCATCCGAACTCATGGATCCAGTTCCCCGCCACGCCTTCGAGTTGGCCGCCCACCACGGATAGAATCAGCATGGGCAACCCGTACCCGAAATGCATCGCCGCCACCACATTCACCACTCCCACGATACTGCCTACCGCTCGCCAGGAGTTGGTGGCAAATCCCTCCTGATATCCGGCTTGAAGCCTCTGCACAACATCCAAGGGCAAATTCATAAGGAAACAGACGATGAAGACGAACACCGCGGGGCCCGACTCACGGACGGCGGTAAGCGAGGATACATTGAAGACATGTGGCCACGAAACAAACGGATAAATCAGGGAGAAGATGGTGAGCAGCAGAGTTGCAACGGCCAAAAGGATGAAGAACGCACTCGACATGTAGCGCTGCGCCGCCTCATCATCATCCTTCCCGTGAGCTTCGGAGATGGCGTTTACCAAGCCATTCCCCATGCCCAGGTCCGCGAAAACCAGCATGGAAACCACGGAGGTAATGGTCATCCACAAGCCGTAACGCTCGGTGCCCAGATATCGCACGGTCAGACGCACGGTAATCAGAGAGGCACAGGCGGTGACGGCGCGCGACATGACACTGGAAAGAGTCGTTAGGGCGGCACGGCGGTAACGCTCCCGCGAGCGCCCCTGCTCCGTTGAAGTGTCAAAGGGCGTCAAGCGCAGCAGACCCTTGAGAGAGCGGGCGCGGTTGACAATCCTGTTGACGCCTGGGAATCTGCGCGCGACGGAGGTGCCCGCGAGGGGCAGCACTTGGTCAGTCGCCAGGGAGGGCGGTTCCGCGGCGGGCAGCGGGTTTTTCAGGAGCGGGTCAGATGACATGAAAGGCGAAGGTTACCCGGGTCACCCGGCGGGGCCTGCGCCCTCCGCGGAGACAATTCCCGGATTTGCGTCTAGCCCCTCGGTGAAGCCTACCAATGTTTGCAATTTCCAGTGGTTCAATCCTCTTGTACCATCCAACGGATTGCCGGTCAAGGCGTGGCGCGGCGCGAATGCTTCTTGTGATGGCGCAATTCAAGCAGTGAGAGGGCCGTAAACTGCGGTCCGTAGATTAGAGCTCTTTTCCATACCGTCCGGGGTTCGTGAAGAAGACGCCAGAACCATTCCAGTCCCGCCTGGCTCGCCCAGCGCGGCGCCGGCTTTACCTTTCCGCTGTGGAACTTGATGGCTGCGCCCACTGCAACGATTACGGGTGCCTTCAGCCGGTCGCGATGGTTGACGATCCAGCGCTCCTGTTTGGGCAATCCCAGCGCCACCCAAAGGACGTCAGGGTTTGCCTGATTGATCTTTTCAACTATTTGGTCATCTTCGGAAGAAGTTAGCGGGCGGAAGGGCGGCGAGTACGTGCCAGCGATCCTTAATCCGGGGTGCTGTTGCTTCAAGCGCTCACTCGCCAGGGCCAGTATTTCATCCGTGTCGCCGTAAAAGTAGTTGGTGAACCCTTTCCTGCTGGCAAGCTCGCAAAAAGCAGATACCAAATCGGCGCCCCGCACCTGGTGCGTGGAGCAGGACATCTTCCTGGCAGCGACGCGCGCCGCCCAGCGGCCGTCCGGGACGGAAAGGTCGGCAGTTTGAAGAATGGCGCGGAAATCAGCTTGTTTGTGGGCTTCGAGCGCCCCGTGGGAACCCGTGACGGCAATCCAATGCGGGCGATCACGCTCGCGGATCCATTTCTCCATGAGGCGCAAGACATTTTCGATGTCGATTATGTGAAGGGGAGCGCCCAAAACCTCAGTGCGGGGCGGGAACCCCATCTGATCGGTCATGGTTGGTGCGTCCTGCAAGTGGCTCTGTGCGGTTAAAGGTGTCCTCATCCCCGGGCGGCGGGGGCCACCCTCCCTCCGGAGGCGCGCCGCCCGCTTAAGAGCCGCGGCAGCTTGGCAGAGCGCTCCTCCCATTTTCCGCTGAAGGTCACAAGGAAAGAAACGAATACAATGCGCAGATCGAGCCAAAAGCTTCGCCGCTTGATGTA